>JAGAVZ010000072.1 GCA_017941635.1 Cellulosilyticum sp. | reverse complement strand
ATGAGCCACCCGGGAATCGAACCCGGGACAACTTGATTAAAAGTCAAGTGCTCTACCGACTGAGCTAGTGACCCATACCAGGGCTAGGAGGATTCGAACCTCCGCATGCAGGAATCAAAATCCTGTGCCTTACCGCTTGGCGATAACCCTATGTAAGTGCTACATCATATTCTGACATAACAAAGGGTGGGTAATGGGGCTCGAACCCACGACACCTGGAACCACAATCCAGTGCTACTACCAACTGAGCTATACCCACCATAAATGGCGTGTCCAGAGGGATTCGAACCCCCGACCCACGGCTTAGAAGGCCGTTGCTCTATCCAGCTGAGCTATGGACACACAGAGCGGGTGATGGGAATCGAACCCACGTAGTCAGCTTGGAAGGCTGAAGTTCTACCATTGAACTACACCCGCATGTCGTATGCTTTATTTTGTCAGTTTTTGTGGCATCAGCGCCGACTGACAAAATGTATTATACATAAGTTATTTGCATACGTCAACACTTTTTATTGTTTTTTTTTACTTTTTTTACTTCCTACCAAAAATACTAGATACTGGGTGCTCCTTTATGATGTTTCCATCATGGATTTGCATAATCTTCGCATCCACTATCTTGCCTTCTGATAGCTCTAGTATCCCATAAGATGGATACTGACTATCTCTAGGTAAAGTTAAACTTCCTGGATTCATAATCAGTATCCCTTGCTTCTTATCTAAATACGCTTCATGAGAATGTCCACATACTGCCACTCTTGCTTCATGGGCCATGGCATCAATGAATACCTCGTCATAGTCTCCCCACTTTACGCCATATCTATGACCGTGAGACATATAAATTGAAACACCTTCTAGTGTTACCACCGTGCTATATTCTCCTCCAAATCCTACATCACAATTCCCATAAACACCGTACACCGTAATGTTTGGGTATTGCTTACCGAGAATCCTTGCATCACTAATATAATCTCCACAATGTAATACCGTATCTACTCCAAGAGGCATAATACGTTCTAATATCATTTTGGCATTTTCAATATTTCCATGGGTATCACTTATGACCAGTACTTTCATCTTTACTCCTATCCATTTAGCCTTTCTTTAATAATATCTGCAAGTGCATTTAAAGCTCTTGCTCTATGACTAATTTTGTTTTTCTCTTCTGCCGAAATATTAGCTGTAGATGTCCCTAATTCATCTACAAAGAAAATTGGATCGTATCCAAAACCATTGGTTCCTTCTGATTGATAACCAATATAACCTTCTATTGTTCCATAAGTTGTAACAGTTTCCTTCCCTGCTTCAGCTAATGCCATGCTACATACGAATCTTGCTGTTCTTTCTTCCTTTGGTACATCTTTTAATCGGTCTAAAATCATTTGGTTTTTCACTTCGTATGGTGTATCTTTTCCTAAATATCTTGCTGAATATACACCTGGCTCTTTGTTGAGGCAATCAATCTCTAACCCTGAATCATCTGCTATTACCATAGCATCTGTTAATTTACTAATTGCTTCTGCTTTTATAATGGCATTTTCTTCAAAGGTTGTTCCATTTTCTTCTATATCAATCTCAATACCTGCTTCGCCCATTGTTTGTACTTCAATATCAAGGTCTGCTAGTATTTCTTTGATTTCTTTTACTTTACCTTTATTTTGTGTTGCTACTATAATCTTCTTCATCAGAAACTCCTTGTATATATAGATTTTCTTTCTCTGATACAACCGCCTTTATATCTAATACGATAACTATTCTGTCATCCTTCTTAACAATATAGTCAATACAACTTTCTTGATTTTGGTCTATTACTGTTGGTGTTGCTTCTATATACTCTTCCTCTACTGTCATAATTTCACTAACACCATCTACCAAAAGCCCCACTCGTCCTTCTTCTAGATTCAGTAAAATAAACTTCGAATCCTTATAATCCATAGAGCAAGACATATTTAACCTTTTGCATAGATTAAATATAGGATAAACCGTACCTCTTACATTAATAATCTCTTCCGCATATGCTGGCACTGCTGGTACCGGTCTAACCAGCTCATAATTAAGAATTTCAACTACTCTCATTATATCTATTCCAAACTCGTGATTCATTAATTTAAAAACTACAATTTGTCCTACCATTGCCTTACCCCCACTTTAGATTATTTTTGATGAATCCAACCTAAGTAAGCATTCATAAATCTGTCCAAATCTCCGTCCATTACAGCTGATGTATTACCAGTCTCCTCAGTTGTACGATGATCTTTAACCATGTTGTAAGGATGAAATACATAGGATCTAATCTGACTTCCCCATGCAATATCTTTCTTTTCACCTCTGATGCCATCAATTTTGTCCATACGCTCTTCTTCTTCTTTTTCATGAAGCTTAGCACGTAACATTTGCATTGCTCTTTCTCTATTTTGAATCTGCGAACGTTCATTTTGGCATTGTACTACAATTCCTGTCGGAAGGTGTGTAATACGAACTGCTGAATCCGTTGTATTAATATGCTGTCCACCTGCTCCTGTAGAACGATACGTATCAATTCTAAGGTCATCTGGTTTGATATCAATAACAATTTCATCCGTAATCTCTGGAATAACATCACAAGATGCAAATGAAGTATGTCTTCTACCCGATGAATCAAATGGCGAAATTCTGACTAAACGGTGAATCCCTTTTTCTGATTTTAAATAACCATAAGCATTCTCACCTGTCACTTGAATTGTCACAGATTTAATTCCTGCTTCATCCCCTTCTAAGTAGTCTAATACCTCTACTTTATAACCATGTGCATCTGCCCAACGTGTGTACATTCTAAATAACATAGAAACCCAGTCACATGACTCTGTACCACCAGCACCTGGATGTAATTCTAGAATGGCATTGTTTCTATCATATTCCCCATCTAACATCGTCGCAATAAGCATATTCTCATACTTGTCCTTAAATGTAGCTGCCTCTTCTTGTGCCTCTTGTGCCAGTTCTAAGTCTTCTTCTTCCTTAGCCATATCTATTAAAACTAAGATATCTTCAAAACTTGCACAGAGCTTTTCATATTTTTCAATAGTATCCTTGTAGCCCTTTAGCTCCTGTAATACTTTTTGCGCTCTTTCGTTATCTAACCAAAAGTCATTGTCCATTGAAACTTCTTCTAATTGCATTGCTTTTTCTTTACAACGTTCTATGTCAAAGAGAGTTCCCCATTTCCACTAATTTAGCTCTATATGGCTCTAATGAAATTTGTAGTTGTTCCATTTCTAGCATTTTATCACTCCTTTATACTTTAATAATACATTGAAGTAAGTTGCATATTCAACCCTTTTTAAATTCACTAAAGTATTCTACCAAAACTATTACCTATTCTTTATTTTTTCTATAAAAAATGGCTTAAACTTCTAATGTTTAAGCCATTTTCGGTATAGCGGGAATAGGACTTGAACCTATGACCTTCGGGTTATGAGCCCGACGAGCTGCCAACTGCTCCATCCCGCGATATTGGGTAGCATCTATTCCTTTGCTTTGAATACTATTGTATCCTTTTCAACCATTTTTAATTCCTCTGATGCAATTTTTTTTACATATTCTAATGAATCCATACTCTCTAATTCTGCCTCAAGTCTAGCAAGTTCCTCTTGTTTCTCTTCTACAGCAACTTTTTCCACACTAATTTTGTATTCAAACTCTTTTGTTAGTGTTTTTATTTTTTGCCCATAGACAAACAATCCTGTTACTGCTAATACAGTGAGAGTTACAGCTCCATTACGTATTCTCTTATGTCTTTTTCTCATTTGTATCTCCCCTAATATTATACTTCAATATACCATTAGTAACTTGTATATTATTACTATAATATTAATCTTTTCAGCACCGTAAATCAAGTTCTAGTTTTCTTTAAATAACGTTCAACCTTCTGGTCTGACTTTTGTTCATATTGTTCTCTCTTATATTGCCTATATTTAAGTTTATTCATATAACAAAAATGATGCCATTTCTTAGATATGTACAAAACAGGAATCTTAAACCATTTCATCACTGTTTTTATTACTATTTTCACAAACTCTTTAATGGGAATAATAATCCACTTGATTACTTTTCCAACAAGCATCTTAAGATAGTTAATAATAGCTGTAGCAATCTTCATAAAGATAATACTAAAGGTAAGGAAATAAAAGACTGCTCCTAACACAATACCAATAAATATATAAGGCCTGATTTCTGCGTAATTACATATATATAGTCTATAAAACCCTACAAGCCCACATACAATCCAGTAAAGCATGTCTTCAATCTGAACAAGGAAATTAGGATGTTTTAATAACTTCCTAAAAATCCTTATAAGATCAAATAAGACACCCATTAACACACCAATTTCAACGGAGGCAATAAAAACCACAGCTTGACTAGATACTATTTGATTCACCAGCTCACCCTCTTACTTAAAGAGCTTAGACATGACAGAACCTTTTTTCTTGCCTATACCCGCACTCTCATGATAAATCATCTCAGAGACAATTCCTTCAATAGCAATATCTCCCTCATCAATATTCATCTTAATAATATGAAGGTTTTCTCCCTTAATATCCAAATATCCTCTACATGTTTCAAGTTCAATAAGCTGTTCATCAAATGAAAACACTTCTTTAACACCTGATAAAATCATCTTCTCTCGTTCTATTAGGCTTAATGAGTGTTTCTTATTATTTCTTTCTTCCACGGCTTTCCCTTCCTTTCATTTTGTAGTTTCTATACCTATTTATATGAAAGGAATCTAGAATTATTACACCATGCGATACATGTTAGCTGTTTCTTCTTTTTTTACATGTTCTTTGATTTCTAATACTTCATATTTAGCTGTGTTTGTACCAAAGCGAATTTCAATGATATCTCCAATTTTTACATCTGTACTTGCTTTTGCAATCTTTTCATTAATCATAACACGACCACTATCACACGCTTCTTGTGCAATCGTTCTTCTTTTAATAATACGACTTATTTTTAAATATTTATCAATACGCATTTTTAATCTCCTTAAACCGCTCTATTCATTGAGCTATAAATATATTTTACAATCAAACATATACTCTATCCTATCTGTATTATTAATAGACTTTCCACAAACATTGATCTATATAACTTATACATTTCATATTCTAGAGTCGTTTATCTTCTTATATACAAAAAAATCTACACGATTGTGTAGATTTTCATTAATTAGTTGTTACCTTTAACAACGTCTTTAAGTTGTTTACCAGCTTTGAATTTTGGAGCTTTTCCACCTGGGATTGGCATTTCTTCGTTTGTTTTTGGATTTCTACCAACGCGAGCTTTACGTTCTGTTACTTCAAATGTACCAAATCCAACTAATTGAATTTTACCCCCAGCTTGAAGTTCTTCCATTACAACATCTTCAAACGCTTTAAGTGCTTTTTCAGCATCTTTTTTACTAAGTTCAGCTTTTGCAGCCATAGCTGCTACTAATTCAGATTTGTTCATTATAATTTCCTCCTCTATTCATGTCATCAACATGGATATATGTATTGAAAATTTCATGGTCTCAATCTTGCGGAAACCTTGAATTTTCAATATATCTAAATCTATTTATAAACTTTTCCATTGACTTTGTCAAGGTAAATTCAGCATTTATATCAAAAAAAGTGGATAATTTTACTACTCCAAACAATATTTTTCCAATTTCCTCTTCTAAATCAACCTCTGACCCTTGTGAATATAGCATTTTTAAGCCTTCTAAACTGCTGATTAATTGATTAATTTGCTCAATTTCATTCTTTTTTAGTTCACCAGCTTTTAGTGCTTTTTTCTGCACCTTTTGCGCTCTCATAAGTGCAGGTAAAGTTTTCGCCACTCTGTCCATGGATTCTACTAATGTCGCCTCTTTTTTCTCTTTTGCTTTAATCTGGTCCCAAGCTTCACTTACCTGTTTTGCATTTTCTAACTGCTCACCTTCATTAAAAACATGTGGATGTCTATGCACTAATTTGGTTGCAATACCATTTACAACCTCCGACATCCCAAATTTACCTTCTTCGTTTGCAATTTGAGCATGCATCAAAACTTGAAGTAATACATCTCCTAATTCTTCTTCCATAAGATGCTCATCATCATTCTCCAATGCTTCCACAAGCTCATAGCTTTCTTCTAACAAACACGGAATAAGTGATTTATGCGTTTGTTCTCTATCCCAAGGACATCCATTCTCACTTCTAAGCACTTGTATAATATCTACTAACTCTTCATAACTATATACTTTACTCACAGCCATTTCTCCTCCTAATCATCTTTTTATCATTGTAGCATACCTACTCTATTCTACAATAATTTCGCCATGTCAACTCTTGCACTATTCTCTATAAACAACTTATTACTTTCCCAATAAACTCCAGCCACCTTAATACAAATCGCTTAACATTATATCGTCATCAAGAAAACTATCCGTCTATTATAATAAGTTTAGTACAATATTATATAAGAGACTACCTCAACATTATAAATAATTCAGCACCATCTTACACAAAGAAGCCAGTAACTCTCACACTAGCTACTGGCCTTCTTCTTATTGTTCCATTTGTTTTCCAATAAATCCTGATGCTGAATAAGCTAATTTTTCCTCTACTTCGCCCATAGCACTATTTTTATTATTAGATAAGAAGATGACTGCTCCAATGGCATCTCCTTCGCATATAATTGGTGAAATCACTTCTGAATAGTAACTATCTGCTGTCCCTTCTGAAAGTATAGGAACAAATTTAGTATCATCTTTTGTTGCTTTAAAAATCGAACGACCTTGAATAATTTTCTCTAAATTGGAACTGATGCTTTTGTCAAGAAATTCCTTTTTAGGTCCTCCGGCAACAGCAATGACTTGATCCTTATCAGCAATGCAAGTAATATGCCCTGTAGCTTTGGCTAAGGCATCTGCATATTCCTTAACAAATGAACTTAGTTCTCCTACAGGAGAATACTTCTTCAAGATAACTTGTCCTTCGTTATCCGTAAATATTTCTAATGGATCTCCTTCTCGGATTCGTAAGGTACGTCTAATCTCTTTTGGAATAACTACTCTCCCTAAGTCGTCTATTCTTCTAACGATGCCTGTTGCTTTCAAACAAAACAACCTCCTTAACAATGCTGCGTTCTAATATCATTTTGACCATAAGTTTTATTGATTATGCTTTTAAACTGACATATTATGCATGGTAACGATTTGGGGTTTCTCTATCTTAATTATTCCCAGCATAGCGTGAATTATTCCCATAAAAGAAGAAAGTTGGTATTTTATATCCTATAAAATACCAACTTTCTTCTTTATATAACACTTTTAAATTTTATATCTTACTTTTAATTAAAATTTATTTGTTTTTTTACAAAGCGTTTTACTTATTAGAATTCTATCATCCTAATTAAAACGTTATACTACTTACTTTGACTCATTACTTTCTGTTTGTTCTTCTTTTTTCACACTTGGCCCAACAGCAATCGCATCATACGCTTCTGTTGTTTGAACATCTGCAAAAAGTGCCATTTGAGCAAGTTCATTTGTTGCATAGTCTGATTTTATCATCTCTATAGCTTGTTCTCTTACATTACTTTTTCTATCTATTACTTTGATAATTTCATAGCCGAATGGGGTTTCTATAATTTCAGGATACACTACACCTATGTCAGCTTTTTCAAATACTACCTGGCCAATCTCTTCACCTAAGCTTTCTTCTGCTTGTGTAAATGTATACTCAACTAATGAATCATCTGAATAACTATGCGCAAGCATCTCCATATCTTCTCCAGCCAACGCTCTTTCTAAAACACTTTGTGCTTCTTTATAAAGCGCTTGCTTTTTATCTTCTGGAATTTCTTCACCTAATTCATTCCTTGTCGCAAATAAAATATGTGTAATTGTTGCTTCATCTGCGCTTGCTCCACTATTTATAAGTTCTTCTACTTTAGTTGCTATTTCAGTTTGATTCGGCTCATAACTAACTGCTAATGACTGAAGTACTTTCTCACATTGTATGGCAAAAGTACAATATCTTTCATAGTCTTTTAGTTTAATATCATATTGCTCTGCATAACTTTTAGTATCTTGCATTGCTTTTTTCGCGGCTTCTTTAATCGTTTCCTTATCTTCTTTGGTCAATTTATTAATCCCTAGTTCTTCTGCCTTTTGCTCAGCCACAACACTAATCGCAATAGATTCTAATGTTTTAGCTTTTAAGAGCTCCTCTGGCGATTTCCCATTAAGGTTATCAAAATTCCAGTAGTTAACATATATTGTCTCAAGCTCTCTTTGGATTGACCATAAGTATCTACGATAAAGCTGCTCAGATATGGATTCACCATTAATTGTCGCTACAATCACTTGTTTATTAAAACATCCTGTTACAGAAAATGCCATAATACAAAGTAACAAGATTGCAATGAGCATTTTTTTGACGCTTCCCATGCTTCTCTCTCCTTACAGTCTTTTTCTACCCTCATTATAGCTTATTCCTTATTACTCTTCAATTTTTTGAAGTCATGTAATATATTTTTAATATTACTGAGTAATTCTTTCTTATTAACATCCTCTAAATTTAATGTAATCGAAGACTCTTTTCCACCTGCAAATTTAATATTTCTTCCATACTTGACCATAAGTTCTGGTAAGGCTTCTGGATTAAGTGGCGCATTCTCCTTAAACTTAAAATGAATCTGTTTATTATTTCCACTTAGTAATGTGACATAAATATCGTGTGCCATTGCCTTAATCAAAGCAATATCTAATAAGTTATAAACCTCAACTGGAATATTTCCGTATCGATCTTCTACTTCTTCTTGAATATCGAGATAATCTGCTTCTGTTTTTATAGAAGCAATTTTTTTGTATACATCGAGTTTTTGAACTTCGTCTGTAATAAACTTTTTCGGAATATAAGCATTTACCTTGATTTCTATGGTTGTTTCAAATTCCTCTTCTACTTCTTCACCACGATGCAAACTTACTACTTCGCTCAGCATTTTGCAATACAAATCATATCCAATAGCATCCATATGTCCATGTTGTTGTGCACCTAATAAGTTTCCTGCTCCACGAATCTCTAAATCTCGCATCGCAATCTTGAAACCTGCTCCAAGCTGTGTAAATTGCTTGATGGCTTGAAGACGCTTTTCTGCAATATCTTTAAGCACTTTATCTTTTTGATACATCAGATAAGCATATCCCATTCGGCTTGAACGCCCAACCCTACCACGTAACTGATACAACTGGCTAAGTCCCATACGGTCTGCACCATTTATAATAATTGTGTTCGCATTTGGAATATCTAGACCTGTTTCAATAATTGTAGTACAAACTAAAATATCTATTTCACCTTGGATAAAGTCCATCATAATTTTCTCAAGCTCACGTTCACTCATTTGACCATGTGCAAAAGATACTCTAGCATCTGGAATAAGATGCTGCACTCTATGCGCCATCTCTTCAATATCTCTTACTTGATTATGAAGGAAATAAACCTGACCACCTCTTGCAAGCTCTCTACTAATAGCATCTTTAATAAAGTCCTCACTATATTCAATCACATAAGTTTGGACAGCTTTTCTCTCCATCGGTGCTTCTTCTAGCACACTCATATCCCTAACACCGATTAAACTCATATGAAGAGTTCTCGGAATAGGTGTAGCTGTTAGATTCATAACGTCTACTTGAGTACGCATTTGTTTGAGCTTTTCTTTGTGTGTTACACCAAAGCGTTGCTCCTCATCGATAATAACAAGCCCTAAGTCTTTAAACTTTACATCGGAAGATAATAGTCTATGTGTTCCTATAACAATATCCACCTGACCATTTTCCATTTCCTTTAAAGCCTCTTTAATTTGCTTAGGTGTTCTAAATCTAGATAAGAGCTCTACACGGATTGGATAAGCTTCCATACGTTCTACAAAACGTTTGTAGTGCTGTTGTGCCAAAATAGTCGTCGGTACCAAGTAAGCCACTTGTTTACTATTTTGTACCGCCTTAAAAGCTGCACGAATAGCAACTTCTGTTTTTCCATAGCCTACATCCCCACAGATAAGACGGTCCATGATTTTGTCACTTTCCATATCACGTTTCACATCTTCAATAGCTGCAATCTGATCGCCTGTTTCTTCATACGGGAACATTTCTTCAAACTCACGTTGCCACATATTATCTTCATCATATTTAAAGCCTCTTTGATATTGTCTTTCGCTATATAAAAGCATTAAATCCTTGGCAATATCATTAATTGCTTTCTTAACCTTTGCCTTGGATTTTTTCCATTCAGAACCGCCAATGGAATGTAGTTTAGGTGTCTTCCCTTCTGCTCCAACGTATTTCTGGACCATATCCATTTGATTGATATTTACATAGAGGAAATTGTGATCTGCATATTCAATCTTAAGATTATCTTTGCTAATTCCATCTACTTCAATTTGCTCAATACCCTGAAACACACCAATACCATATTGTTCATGTACTACATAATCTCCAGGAGAAAGCTCTAGGAAACTTTGAATTTTTGTTCCTTGATACTTTTTCTTGCGTTTCTTTTCTTTCTTATCTTTACCAAACAAATCTTTATCTGCAATAATATAAAAATTCAAGTCAGCATAACAAAAACCTTTTGTTAAATAGCCCTTGTACATAAGAATCTGACCCTTAGCAACAGCATCGTCATCCTTCTCTGCGTAAGTGGCAATGACACCTCTTTCTTCCAGTTCATCACATAGACGCATTGCTTTTGCTTTAGCCCCCATTAAAATAGCAACACGTTTCTTATCCGCTTTCCACTCTTTTAAATCCTTCTCTAGTAAATCTAAATTCTTATAGAAAGTATTATTTTCAAAAACATGTAGTGGCATAGTATATGCTACTTCACTATCTTCTATATTACTTTCAAAATTCATCATAAAAACTTGTCTAAACTGATTCATTCCCATTACAACTTGCTCATATTCGAAAATAAGCTCTATCTGTTTAGGCAAGATATGTCCATAATTCAGCCTATCTTCCATACTCATACGGTATTCTTCTAAGACACGCTTACTCTTATCCTTAACCTTAGTCGGCTCATCTACAAAAACAAGTGCATCTTTCGGTAAGTAATCTAAAATAGAAACCAACTTTAAATCTGTATAGGGTACATAAAGCTCTAATCCTTTAGGACTCATATCTTCATTGATATGTTCAATAACCTCTTTGACACTATCTTCTATTCTAAGCGCACTTTCTTTTTTTCCTTCTTCACGCAGCTTAGTTGTAAGACGTTTCAAATCTTCTTTTATATTAGGTAGTGCCTTTTTTACAACCTCTAGCGGAAATATAATCTCTTGATTTGGCATAATACGAATTTGGTCCACTTTTGCCACAGAGCGTTGTGTTTGCACATTAAAGCTACGAATTGAATCTACTTCTTCATCCCATAACTCAATACGATAGGCTTCGGTCTCTGCTGCCCCAAAAACATCTATAATACCACCACGAACTGCAAACTGCCCCATGGCCTCTACTTTTGATACACGCTCATACCCCATCTGGATTAGCTTACTCTCAAATCTAGTAAGATTAATAACTCCTCCCACCTTAATCCACTCATTGTAGGCCTCAAAAGTCTCCTTTGGAGAAATAGGATTAAGAAGTGCTTCTACAGGTATAATGACCACAACATCTTTTCTATTAACAAGCGCATCAATAACCTTTAACCTCTGCGCTGTAATATCCATGCTATGAACATCTGCATTATAAAATAAAATATCGCGGGCAGGATAAATAAGCACTGACTCCTTACCCTTCAGTACTTCTAAATCCTCTGCCAACTGTTTTGTACTTAGTTCATCATAAGTAACAATAATCATAGGTGAACTCGTAAATCCGCTTATTGCATAACTAAAGTGGCCCTTACAAGCATTGACCATATTTGTGACTTTGATATTTTTGCCTGCTTTAATATAGCTTAATACTTCTTCCATTCCTGGAAGCTCTAAAAGTGGCGCTGTGAGCCCTTTATATCTATATTTCACTCTAAATCACCGTCTTACTTTTTGTTATAGTTATTCATTGCTTTCTCTATACCTGATTTAATAATGGTTTCCGTTGCTTTTACTGCATCTGTCACCCTCGGTCCAATCACTTTCATATCTTCTTCTGAAAAGCGTCCAAGTACATAATTTGCAAGATCCCAACCAGCTGGTTTTTCACCTACGCCAAATTTAATTCTAGGGAATTCTTGCGTACCAAGCTGTGCAATAATATTTTTAATACCATTGTGTCCACCTGCACTACCTGATTTACGAATTCTAAGTTGTCCTACTTGTAATGAGATATCATCATAAATTACAATTAAATCTTCATTACTAATCTTATGAAAATCCATACAAGCTTTTACAGCTTCCCCACTTAAATTCATATAAGTTTGTGGTTTCATTAAGATTACTTTTTCACCAGCAATATTTCCTTCACCGATAAGCGCTTTATATTTATTTTTCATTACTGATATATTATACGTCTCAGCAATGCTATCTATCACTTCAAATCCAATATTATGGCGTGTTGCTGCATATTGCATGCCAGGATTACCAAGTCCAACAATTAGTTTCATTGTATGCCTCCATTTTTCATTAGTTTAACCTTTATAAATACTTATTAATCATTCATATTTTAACATATAACTTACTCACTTCCAAAGTAAAACACCAAAACATTTGTATAAAACAAAAAGAGTATATCACCCTAAGCTGATATACTCTTTCATTATTTGTATTGAACTCTAATCAAATAATTTAGATACTGATAAATCTTCATGAATACGTCTGATAGCATCTGCAAAGATAGGTGCTACAGAGATTTCTTTAATCTTGCTAATTTTCTTATCTTCTGGAACGTTGATTGTGTCTAATACCACAAGTTCTTCGATAGCAGAAGCTTCGATTCTCTCGATAGCTGGACCTGAAAGAACCCCATGTGTACAACAAGCATATACTGCTGTTGCTCCTCTTTCTTTAAGTGCATTTGCCGCATTGCAAATTGTTCCTGCTGTATCAATCATATCATCAATTAAGATAACACGTTTTCCGTTAACATCACCAATGATGTTCATAATTTCACTTACGTTTGCTTTTGGTCTTCTTTTATCAATGATTGCGAGAGGAATATCTAATTTTGTTGCAAAAGATCTTACTCTACCTACGCTACCAAGGTCTGGTGAAACAGCAACAACATCATCTGTATTATCACCAAATTTTTCTGCATAGTATCTTGTTAAAAGTGGAAGACCTACAAGGTGATCTACTGGAATGTTAAAGAATCCTTGAATTTGTGCACAGTGTAAATCCATTGTAAGCACTCTATCAGCACCTGCAGTTTGAAGAATGTCTGCTACAAGTTTTGAACTGATTGGATCTCTAGCTCTTGTTTTTCTATCTTGACGTGCATAACCGTAATATGGGATAACAGCTGTGATACGTCCTGCTGATGCACGTTTCATCGCATCAATCATAATAAGTAATTCCATTAAATGTTCATTAGCTGGTGTTGAAGTTGGTTGAATGATATATACGTCTGTACCACGTACTTTCTCATCAATTTTTACACTAATTTCACCATCACTAAATTTTGTTACTTCTGATTTCCCTAATGTAATATCTAATCCGCGTGCAATTTCTTTAGCAAGTTCAGGGTGCGCAGTACCCGTAAACACTTTAATATCAGTATAATTTCTAATCATCTGACCTGAGTCCTCCTTAATATTCGACCGTGTTTTCCGCAAAATATTATAACATATTGTATACAAAATGCAAAGTATAAAGTATAATTTGATGACAAAACTTTATTTTTGTCGTTTTTTGAGCACCCAGTTCTCTTTATTTTCTTGTTTTGCTCTTGCAATTCCTAAACTATTTTCAGGTACTGTTCTTGTAATAGTAGAACCTGCTGCTGTGTAAGCATTGTCTTCTACTACAACTGGTGACACAAGATTTGTGTTACATCCAATAAATGCATGATTTCCGATTGTAGTGCGGTGTTTCTTTTGACCATCATAATTTACTACAACTGTACCACAACCAAAGTTTACACCTTCTCCAACATCAGCATCTCCAATGTAAGTTAAGTGTGAAATCTTAGTGCCATCACCAATGTTAGCATTTTTGATTTCTACGAAGTCACCGACTTTAATATTTTTGCCAATATGTGAATTTGGTCTTACATAAGCAAATGGACCTACATGAGTTCCTTCATCTACAAAGCTATCTGTAAGCACACTTACTTCAATATCTACATTGTCTTTAATAGTCATATTGGTAAGCTTTGAGTTATATCCAATACGGCAGTTTTCACCAATTACAGTATTACCTTGTAACATACATCCCGGTTCAATAATAGTATCTTTACCAATCACTACATCTGATTCAATATAAGTATTTGCTGGATCCACTAAAGTAACGCCATTTGCCATATGTTTTTCATTAATTCTTTCTTTCATAACTTGTGTCACGCCAGCTAGTTGTATACGTGAATTTACCCCTGCAATATCATCACTTGCTTCAATAGCAATGGCATCTACTCGTTTACCTTCATTTAAAAGAATTTCAATTGTATCTGTTAAATAATATTCATTTTGAACATTATTGTTGTCTAATTTAGAAAGGGCATATTTTAATAACTTTCCATCAAAAGTATAAATACCCCCATTAATTTCATTAATTGCTTTTTCTTCTTCAGTTGCATCTTTTTGCTCTACGATTTTTAGAAGATTGCCATTTGCGTCACGTACAATTCTACCATAACCTGTTGGATCTTCCATTAATGTTGAAAGAACAGTAATAGCATTTTGTTTTTCACGATGGAAATCTAACATAGTTTGAAGTGTTTCTTTTGTAATAAGTGGTGTATCGCCACATAAAACAATCACTTCATCTGCATCTTCCATAAAATCTAATGCTTGCATTACTGCATGACCTGTTCCTAATTGCTCTTTTTGAAGTGCATAACTCACGCGCTCACCTAAAGCTGCTTTTACATCCTCCGCTTTATGACCTACAATTAGACAAATTTCCTCAACACCTACACCTTTCGCTGCAATGATTGGATATTCTACCAGACTCTTGCCTAAAACTTTATGAAGTACTTTTGAGCCGTTAGATTTCATACGAGTCCCTTGACCAGCTGCTAAAACTAATGCTTTTGTTTTCATTTCTATATCTTCCTTTCACATTGTTTGCGGTTCACCCACATTTTCTCACTTTATCACATTTTGTGCAACCTTTTATTTTCTTGTCATTTTATAATTTTTTATGTATTTCTTCATTCTTACATGCATATCGATTTCACACCTATAGATTGTCTTAATCCATTCTGCACTTTTTGAACATGTACTTTTTCTTCCTTTAAAACTATATGCAGTCTTTCTAAGCTTTATTAGAACATTTCGCTAGTATTCCATTATTATGAGCTTAATCTCATAAGGCTATTCTCTTCCCTACTTATCGTTCTATTCTTCTACCGTTCGTGTGTATGTTATACCCACTCCCTATCATACATTTCTAATATTATACAAATTACTCGTAGCATGTGGAGGTGATTGATTACGATGTCCTTAACGATTACTTAGATAGGCTTTACCTTACTAGCATAGTCTAGCTTCATCAGATGCACTATATCAAAAAAAGAGAACATGCTTATTCACTTAAGCTGTCCTCTTTTAAACTTTTATCTACTGTTCCTATCAAACCCAAGATAGCGTGTTCCTTGGAAAGATAAATTCCCCTCATCTCCCTCCACAAGCATTCCATACTCATTTCCGCTTACTTCAAGTTCCATACGGTCTCCACTTTCCACCTCAAATGTCACATAATAATCCGTTGATGTACTACGATGCATATGATGCGATACATGATTACGTTTTCCTACTATCTTTGCATTTACTATTAATCTTGGTGAATCATTATTTTTCTTCCACTGCTTTATATTACGTCCTAATCCTACCATAAATATAATCATAAACCCTATAAATAAAATCCACCAAATCGTCATAAATATCCCAGGAAATGTCCCAAACATAAAATCATCCACTCTTGTTGCTTTCATCTAATCCCCCATTGAATCTTTAATTTTAATTTTTCACAGATTACTTTATACTCCCCTATCTATATTTCCTTTTTCATCCCTTATTATAACACCAATACCCTAAACTACAATCTATTTACTTATTCTATAACTGACTTCTTCGCACCGCTTCGACTTTAAAATCATCCATAGCTTGATTTAAATCCTTTCTTATTTTTCTTAAATCTGCATGCACCAATTGTTTATCCTTAACCACGCATTTTCCATTTACAAATACCATCTCCACATTACTTGCATTGGCACTATAAACTAATGCTGAATAAGCATCAAATATCGGAAACATATTGACTGATTCTGTTTCAACTAGGACTAAGTCAGCTTTCTTCCCTACTTCAAGGGAACCAATTCTTTTTTCTTCATGTAGTACTTTAGCCCCACTACTTGTGCCTAACTTTACAATTTCTTTGGCTGGGAAAATCGAACGGTCTTGATTGGTTACTTTATGAAAGTTAGCAAAGAGCTTAAACTGAGTCAATACGTCTAATGTATTGCCACTAGAAGGCCCATCAGTACCTAAACCCACAGGTACACCCACTTCTAAAAGTGCTTTAATCGGTGCTACCCCTTTAGCCGCTTTGGTGTTAGAACCAATACAATGTGCTACGCCTACGCCATTCTCTTTCATCAATCCAATATCTTCCTTAGACAAATAAATACAATGTGCTGCTACAAGTCTATCATTAAGTACTCCTATATCATTTAAGAACCCTATTGGTGTTGTCTGATATTGCTCTCTAAAATAATCCATCTCATAATCTAATTCTGCAACATGCATAGAAAATGGTACATCATACTTTTTGGAAAGCTCATTGGCTTTAATTAACGCTTCCTCACTGTTGGTATTGGTTGCATGAGGTGCAATAAATGGCACAATACGTTCATGCCCCTTCCACTTCTTAATCAATTCCTCTCCATACCCTAGTCCCCCATAAGGTTCTGTGGTATCACAAGTTGCAAAGTTAATGACTGTTTCCCCTACAAAAGCTCTGATTCCCATCTCATCAGCCGCTTTTGCTACTTCATCTTCAAAGTAATACATATCCATCATCGTGGTCACACCACTTAGTAACATTTCACCTATCCCATATTTTGCACCATGATAGACAAGTTCTGGTGTCATACATTCATTTTCTAATGGAAAGAGGAATCTTCTTAGACGGTCTTTGCAGTCATCCCCTAAGCTTCGAAATGGTACCATACTCACATGAGTATGTACATTAATCATCCCAGGCATTAAAATACCACCTTTACCATCAATAATCTCCTCTTCCTGATTGGTACTTCCTACATAATCTTTCATATGACCCATGGCAACAATTTTATCTTTTTCTATTGTTAAAAAACCTTCTTTATATTCTGTTAGATTCTGATCCATTGTTAGAATCCATACATTTGTAATGGTTGTCTTCATACTATTTTTCTCCTATTTTATCCAAGCTCTTATTGTTTATATTTCCACAAAAAAATTGCTCAGTATCCATTTTTCTTTTATGAGCGTTTCTATCATCTATATTAGTATTCTCTTTGCTTTTATTAGCGTTTCTATCATCTATATCAATATTCTCTTTGCTTTTATTAACATATTGATCCTCTATAAATAAAACCAAGTAATAATCTTATTTATTCATAAGAACTTTTCTCCCAAATATAAGAAGAACAAGAGTGCATAAATACAAACTAAAATTGATTGTTCTATATAAAAGTAAAGCACATACTTTTCTAGATGATAAACAAAAGATGTAGCAAAGTTTCTATTTCCTTTGCTACATCTCCCTTGTCTTGATTTTTACATCGCTATTTAATTAAATACTGATTTTATAAAATCATCTATTAGCTATTGATTGTACGATTCCATTGATCAATCCAATCATTTAAGATAGGATTTACAAAGCTAAAATCAATTGCTTTTGCATTCTCTGCTACTTCACCATATGTTTTGTTCATAGCTTGTTCTTCTGAAAGTTGTACTGTGCTGTTAGTTGGTGCTTCATTTAATTTTTCAGCTGTTACACTTTGAAGCTCCCCACTAATTCTCCAGTTAATATAAGCATATGCTAAATCTTTGTTTTTAGAGTTTTTGTTCATATCTACTGTATTGAAGTTTGCATATGTTCCTGAAGCAGGTGATACATATTCTACTTGTGGTGCTGCACTTTGTACAGTTGGAATAGCGAAATCTCCTACAACTGCTACTTCAATTTCACCTGAAGCAAACATATTTGAAAGGTCAGACGATTTTGAATAAGTTTTTACAATGTTAGGCTTTAATTCTGCTAAAGCTTCAAATGCAGCTGCTCCATTATCTGTTGTGATATCTACACCTTTATAATCACTTGCCATGTACATCATTGCCGGTCCAAATGTACTTGTGATTTCTGGAATAGAAATTTTACCTTCAAGTTCTGGATTCCATAAATCAGCAAACTCTGTAATTTCAAAACCTACTGCTTCACGGTCATAAATAATTCCAATACTATTAACTGCATAAGCTGGACCATATCCTGTTTCTGTCATTGCTGCTGCAGCTGGAACTAAATCTTGTGCATTAGGTAGTTGTGTATAGTCTAATTGTTCAAATAAACCTGCTTCATAACCATTAGCTGCTGCTGATTGAGAAAGCTCGATAACGTCTACGATTGAATTAGGGTCATTTTCTAATTTCATATAACGTTCAGATGTTGTTCCTAACTCTAACACTACTTCACAGTTATACACTTCTTCAAAAGGACCATAAACTTCTTCATGTAATACATCTTCGCTTAATCCCCAAGTTGATACAACAAGTGTACGTTTTTCTTCTTGGCTACCTGCCCCTTGATTTGAACTTGCTTCCTTACTGCTTCCACATCCTGTTAATGCTAACACAGCGCATAAGCTTGCTACTAATACTTTTTTCATCTTTCTTTCTCCTTGTGTTATGTATTCTATTGATTAAGTTTTTATTACTTAACTAATATCACTTTATTAGGTGGTAAATAGAGTTTTAAGGTCTCACCTGTTTTATAAACACGGTCAGCTTGTCCATTTACAACAAGTTTCCCTAGTGTTGTCATCACTTCATATTGATAAGATTTCCCTAAGAAAGTATGGACTTCAATCTTACCTTCAATCATATTTTCAGTAAATATTCCTTCTGTTTCATCATTTACAATTTGAATATCATCTGGTCTAATTGTGCCTTTACACATCTCAAAGTTTCTATCACTTTCTACACTAAACACTTGATGATTTTCTGCTTCATACTGACCATTTCCTACTTGTTTAAGTGGAATAAAGTTTTCAAACCCAATGAAACGTGCCACAAACTCTGTAGTTGGTCTTGCATAAATATTTTCTGGTGAATCGTACTGCTCGATTACCCCTTTATTCATAACCGCTACTTTATCTGAAATTGAGAAACATTCTTCTTGGTCGTGTGTAACGAAAATAGTTGTAATCCCCAGTTTCTTTTGAAGGCGCTTAATCTCTACTCTCATATTAATACGTAATTTAGCATCTAAGTTACTGAGCGGCTCATCTAAAAGTAAGAGTTTTGGTCTAATAACAAGGGCTCTAGCAAGTGCCACACGCTGTCTTTGACCACCTGACATTTGTTTTGGAAAACGGTCTGCCAGTTCTGTTAAACCACATACTTCAAGAACTTCTTTAACACGCTCATCCATTTCCTCTTTACCTACTTTTCTTAACTTTAACCCAAAGGCAACGTTATCATATACACTTAAGTGAGGAAACAGTGCATAGCTTTGGAAAACCAATCCAAAGTTACGTTTATGCACAGGCACTTTTGTTAAATCCTCTTCATCTAACATAAACTTTCCACTTGCTGGTGGAATAAACCCTGCAATCACCCTAAGTGTTGTTGTCTTTCCACATCCACTTGGTCCTAAAAGAGAAACAAGTTCTCCTTCTTCTACTTCTAAATTTAACTTTTCTAAAATATTTTTTTTACCATCATAACTAACGTTAATCTCATCTAAGTGCATAAAAGCCATAGTTTCTATCCTCCTATTTTGAAAGAGCTGCGATGCCTAATGTTTTTTCTACAATCCACATAATAACCACTGTCGCAAACATTAAAAGTACAGATATTGCAGATACAGTTGGGTCATAATTATATTCAATATAATTCATCAAAGTTGTCGGTAAAGTGGTTACCCCTGGCCCTGTTAAGAACATAGAAACAGGAATGTTATTAAAAGAATTAATAAACGCTAACATAAATGCTGCTGAAATACCACCTGTGATATTTGGTAATACCACCTTAAAGAACGCCTCTATTTTATTGCATCCCAAACTCCAAGCAACCTCTTCAATGGAAAAATCAAACTGTTCCAAACTTGATCCCACAATACGAATAATATATGGCAATACCGCTAAAAAATGTCCTAATAATAATCCATAAAATACAGGTATACGTAGTACTAACACAATAAATTGATATAGTGCAAATCCCACTACAATTCCTGGTACAATCGTTGGTGAAAGGAAGAAACTCTTTAAGAGTCCTTTTCCTCTTATACTATGGCGTGCTAGTGCATAAGCTGCTGGCACCCCTACTAAAAGTGCTAATAAAGTTGCTAAAAGCGCAATCTTTAAACTCACACCAAAAGAAGACATAAACGACTTTGAAGCAAACACATTCCCAAACCATTTTAATGAAAAAGATTGAATTGGAAACGTAATTGTACTTTCTCCACCAAAAGCTGTTACTGTAATAATGACAAGAGGGAAAAATAAAAAGAAGAAAACACACATTGAAAAAATAGCTAACCCTGTATTCTTACGCATTTTGCTCACCTCTTTTATCTAATCTAGCTGCAATTCCATTTAATACTTTAATGACAATAATCGTTGTTACAATCATAATCGTCGCAATAACACTCGCTCCTGTCCAATCTCCGATTGTCATTGCTCTTTGATAAATCAGTGTTGCAAGTACTAAGTTACCATTTCCACCTAATAACTGTGGTGTTGTATAAGCTGTCAGTGCGCC
Source organism: Cellulosilyticum sp. (assembly GCA_017941635.1). Taxonomy (GTDB): domain Bacteria; phylum Bacillota; class Clostridia; order Lachnospirales; family Cellulosilyticaceae; genus Cellulosilyticum. The sequence goes on along the minus strand of JAGAVZ010000072.1, from coordinate 18,337 downwards.
AGTAAATACAAGAACCCCTCCAACAATAATTCCTGGTAAGCTCATTGGTAAAATAACCTTCATAAAAGCAATCACTCTATTTGCGCCTAAACTTTCTGCGGCTTCCATCATATCATTATCAATATTTTCCATAGCTCCAACTACCGTTACAATCATGAGCGGTAAAAAGAGATAGATTGTCCCAACTAAAATAGAGAACTCTGTATAAAGTAATTTTAAAGGCTCCTCTATAATGCCCATATTCATTAATAAAGTATTGATGACCCCATTTCTTCCTAGGATATTAATCCAAGCAAAACTTCTAACCACTGAATTCGTTAAAAGCGGGAAAATGGAACATGCCATTAGTAAACTTCTCCATTTTTTATCACACCTAGAAATAAAGTAGGCGGTTGGTACCCCTAATACAATACATACTACCGCACTGGTTAATGCAATGTTTAAGGTTCTTATAAAAATCTTCATGTAATATTCGTCTTTAAAAAATGCTATGTACTTTTCTAATGAAATTCCATTATCAAACACTGTTGGCATCAGGATATTAAGTAATGGCATGACTAAAAAAACAATCAATAATACCAATCCAGGTACCAGAAGCAATAATGGTAGCTTTTTCTTCATCTTTTTTCTCCTTTGACTATACGAGTGGTATTCAATTCACAAAATCCGAACCTTTTTCGATTTATAAAAATTATTGTTCGTTTTTTTATGGGTTGATTATACCAATCCCATCAAATAATTACAATATTGATTCGTTAAGTCTTTATTTTCTAATTTTTACTTTTTATTTTATAGAATACAAACAAAAAAAGAGCTATAGCATTAAGCATCTCAACTTATATCTATACACTCATTAAGGCAATTAAACTTGTTTTAATCCTAATAAATTGTATATTTATAAGCTAGATGTTCTTACTGCAACAGCCCCTTTTAATCTCTTTATATCTTTTTATATAAGTATTTTAACCATTAATCTTCAAACTTTTCTATGACAAAATATCTATCAACTTTTTAAATTCAAGATATCCATACCAATTTCCTACATCCCCTTGTATCTGCATGGCATTACCTATAATATCAAGCCAATTTTGCTTATCTAATACATGTTTATAAACTTCTTCCTCTGACTGATATTGTAGACTATTAGCTAGTGTCATCTTACCCACCGCATTTTGGTCACTTCCTGTTTCACTTAAGTATGTCGTATAGGCCAACATATCCAGCGTATCACAATCTTTTATATTAACTTTAGATAAGTCCACCATTCTTTCAGTTTCATTACCTGCTTCATCCCACATTATCACTTTATAAACTGGATTTTCCAAACTAAAATCTTTTGTTTTATAAATAGTAGCACTTGCCCTACCCATTCCCAATGTGGTCGATACAATAGCCTCTTCGCCTTCTTCACTATCAAAGTAATGCAGCGTAAAATCCGTATTAGAATTTGTAATCGAGCTTGCTACTTGCTGATTAGCTGTTTTACTTGCGGTATTTTTAGTTGTTCTGTTTCCCATATATCTTGTCCTGTCATTGGATGCTGTCATCTCATTTACTTTTATCATATTACTTTTATACACCTTTCTCCTCTATTGTTATATTGAGAACCTCAACACCGAACGATATCATCTATCATACTTCTTCTCAATTTAATAACTCTACTTAGTTTATCGGTATATTGCAGAATTTTTTAAACAATTTTCGAAAGCCTCAATTCTATCTTTCCTATTTCTTTCCTTTTCAGTTTTATAGCGTTTAGAAAATGGTTCTAACCATAATGTATATCCCTTCCATTCATAGGGCTCATATTCATAATGAGGTAAGTCATAACGGGCATCTGCCACAACATCCACTTGCATGCCTCCTGCAACAATTCTTCCAAAATGTTCTCTTACCCAACCCTTTACATCTATAAAAGGTTCTATCATATACTCTAAAAATACGTCTTTTGCTTTTTCCCAATCTCTACTATAAATCTCAACATCTAAGTCATGTGGTTTAATTGCTATGCCTCGAACAGCATCACAGGCAGAACCTGTCAAAAACCAAGCCACTCTATTTTCCTGACATATCCTTGCCACTATTAACAGTGCCTCTTCCCAATTGCTCTCCTCAAACATTAAGGGTGCCAATCGTTCAAAGTTTTCCCTAATCTTTTCAACATTTTTTATTGGCATATCATACGCTTTTACATAATCGTTATTTTCTTTTTGATAATATGCCGCTTCTACCGCTTCTGCTTTTTCTGCTACATCTGATAGTATAAGTCTCAATTTTTGATTCAAAATTTCACTCTTTGCTTGCATTCTTTCCTCCTAATACTGAATAGATCAAAGTATCTTTCCCAATTGGTCTATCATTTTATGTGATGTTTTTTCTCCTAATGCTATGAATTCTGCATTGTCTATTCTATCTTGCAAACTTTCTTTTGCCTCTGTTAAAGACATCGGCTTGTAAGGCTCGTGTTCTACCACATTAGGATTCGATATGTATTCAAAATAGTCTTCTAAATCTTCATTAATCAATCCTTATGACAAAACTAAAAGCAAGGGTTGTGTCTTATATATAATAAAAAGAGACGTCTCCTTCAAATCCAGAAACGTCTCTTTTATTATGTAATTATCCTTCAAATCCTAAATCACTTTCATCTGCAATAGCAGCTTCATCAGAAAGAAGAACCATTTCGTATTTTTCTAATACTTGGTTTTGAATGCGATCTCTTGTTTCTGAGTTAATAGGATGCGCAATATCTCTAAATTCCCCATCGAGTGTTTTGCGGCTTGGCATTGCAATAAATCTACCTTTGTCCCCCTCAATTACTTTGATATCATGAACAACAAACTCATTATCAAATGTAACTGATACAACGGCTTTCATTTTACCATCTTTATTGATTTTTCTTACTCTGATATCTGTGATTTCCATTAGCAAATCCTCCCTGTTATTAACTAGTGCCTTGATGGCTATCCTATTAATAAATTATTATTATTATTTGAATTATATAATATTTATTCTAAATCGTCAATATTTTTTTCTTTTTACTTAAATTTCCATTAATTTTCTATAAATTCCAGTATAATAAAATACATTTTTTATATGTTTTTTATACAATTTATACAATATTTCTTTTCTCAAGAAGCACAATATCTTCCTTTGTACCAATAACTTTTTGACCATCTGATACAAATACTTGTTTATCTAAAACAGCATTTTCAATGACACAGTTTTTACCAATTGTTGCACCTTCCATAATAATGGAATTTTTAATCACTGTGCCTTCCCCTACAAATACTTTTCTAAATAAAACAGAGTTCTCAACTTGTCCATTAACGATATCTCCACCACTAACAATACTATTTACTACTTTTGCATCTGTATTGAATTTTGTTGGTGGCTCGTCCTTTGCTTTTGTAGAAATATATGGATACATATTAAAGAATAGATTTCTTACTTCAGGAGTAAGGAAGTCCATGTTAATACGATAGAATTCATTGATATCTCTAATTCTTCTCCAATATCCTTCAAAATGGTAACCATAAATTTTAAGTTTTTTACGATAACGAATAATAATATCACTTACAAAGTTATATCTACCTTCTGATTCTAACTGCTCAAGCAGTTTAATGAGTAATTCACGACTGATTACGTAAATACCTAATGATACTGTTGTATATTGAGGATTAAGAGGTTTTTCTTCAAAATCAATCATTTGTTTATTATCATCTAAACCAATTACACCATAATCTTCAACAGCATATGTATTCATATCTTTGTAGCAGATTGTAATATCTGCATTTTTTTGTTCATGATATTTAATTATTTTTTCATAATCCATCTTATATATTTGTTCACCAGATGTAATAACTACATATGGTTCATTACTTTTCTTAAGGAAATCTATATTTTGATAAATGCTATCTGCTGTTCCTCTATAACCATAAATATCTTGGTTCATCATGGTTGGTGTGAATAGGAAAAGACCTGATTTTTTACGCCCAAAATCCCACCATTTTGAAGAGCCAATATGGTCAGCAAGTGATCTTGCACTATACTGAGAAATAACAGCTACTTTTTTGATACCTGAATTACTAAGATTACTCAATGCAAAATCGATGGCCCTATAAGATCCACCTACTGGCATAGCTGCAACATTACGTTGTTTTGTGAGTACGCCTAAAGTATTACGTTTTCCACCTGCTAAAATAATTCCTATTGCTCTCATATCTTTTTCCCCCTATATAATCAGCGAATGACCACTTTCTAATACACCATCTTCATAGTGATCTTGTAAGGTATGTCCACTTACTTCACAATTCTTACCGATTTTTACATTGTCCGGAATAATTGTGTTATCACCAATTGCTGAAATACCACTAGAATAGATATGAGGTTTTGTCACATGAGGAACTGCCTCACCAACACCAATATATGTATTTTCCCCAATTTCACATTTTTCTGATACGATACATGTTTCTAAGTTAGCACCTTTTCTAACGATAGTTTCACCCATTATGATAGAGTTTCTAATAACGGCACCTTCTTCAACAATAACCTTTGGCCCGAGTACTGAATGATAAACCTCACCATATACTTCACAACCTTCAGATACTAATGATTGCTCAATAATTGCATCATTCCCGGCATATTGTGGTAATTGATGCTCTATATTGGTATAGATTTTCCAAAACTCATCATAAAGATTAAATATTGGTACAGTCTCTGTTAGTTCCATATTTGCTTTCCAGTAAGCTTCAATTGTACCAATATCTCGCCAATAATCGTTAAAACGATAAGCATATACATTCTTTTCGCTATTAATCATATCAGGAATAATATGTTTTCCAAAGTCACTATCTTCATGGATTGTATTATCTTTAAGTAATGCTTCTCTTAATACTTTCCATGTAAAAATATAAATTCCCATGGATGCCAAATTACTTTTTGGCTGTGCTGGTTTTTCTTCAAATTCTACAATTCGACCTTCTGAATTGGCATTCATAATACCAAATTGAGGTGCAATTTCCATTGGCACTTCAATAACTGCAATGGTTGCATCTGCTCCATTTTTCTTATGTTCTTCAAGCATTTCACTATAATCCATCTTATAAACATGGTCCCCAGATAAAACTAAAATATATTCAGGATCATAATCATCAATATATCTAATATTGTGATAAATTGCATTAGCTGTTCCAGAATACCAAGAACCTTGTTTGTTACCTGTTTTCTGGAAAGGTGGTAACACAGTAACACCACCATTTCTTCTATCTAAGTCCCATGGAATACCAATTCCAATATGCTTAGTTAAAAGTAATGGCTCATATTGTGTTAAAACACCAACTGTATCAATTCCTGAGTTAATACAGTTACTAAGCGGGAAGTCAATAATTCTATATTTACCTCCAAACATGACAGCAGGCTTAGCAATCTGCTTTGTAAGTGCGCCAAGCCTACTCCCTTGTCCTCCTGCTAATAGCATAGCAATCATTTCTTTCTTATTCATGCAATCTCCCTCCTAACCTTCTCTACGAGTTGAACTTTGAATAACTATAATGCTTATGGCGTATTAGCATTGTATCATTTTTCCAATTTTTGTACAATATATTCTTAAGATATTTTTATTTAAAAATAAACAAAATATTCTAATTATTCTCTACCCACATATATCATTCTACTTATTATTATAAATATCTACTACTTTATTATTTTCATCTACAGCGTCTAACCACAGTAAAGTTTTAAAATCTTCCACCACTTTATCTTCTGGAATTTTAGTCGCCATAAGGACACCAATCCCCATAAGCTCAGCTTCAAATTCTTGCATTAATTCCATAATAGCCTTTGCTGTACCACCAGCTTTCATAAAATCATCAATAAATAATACTTTTGATCCTTTTTTAATAGCTCTTGTTGAAAGGCACATTGTATTGATGCGATGTTTGCTACCTGAAATATAGTTAAGATGTATAGCCGTTCCATCTGTTAATTTCGTTTGGTTACGTACCACAACCATTGGCTTATTAAGCGCCATAGCTGTCATAAGGGCAATTGGAATACCTTTTGTTTCTATTGTAATAATGTAATCTACGTCTACATCTTTAAACAGACTGGCAAGTGCCATTCCAATTTTCTTAGAGATTTCTGGTGAATAAAGTAAATCATTCATATAAATATATCCACCAGGAATAATACGGTCCGAACTATTAATCATCTCACATAACTCTTTTGTGAAATCTTTAATCTGCCCATCTGTCATGAGCGGGTTATAAAATACACCACCTGCTGCACCTGATACTGTCTCAATGTAACCTAGTTGATAATTAGCAAAAATTTCCTTTACAATATCTAAATCTTCACTAATCGTAGATTTAGCACAATTAAATAGATTACAAAAATATGTTAATGTATAAATCTTATTCGGATTATTTGTCAGAACATTTGTAATAACACTTATCCTATCGTGTTTTTGAACTTTTTTCATTCTTTTCTCCTTTTCGCAGTGACTATGCTTTATTTCTATTATATGATATTATGTTCTTAAAGTCGAATATTTAAAATCATTTTTATAATATTATTCGTAATTTATAAAAATATTTGTATATTACTCATATTAGTATATAATTAATAAAAGCCTAATGCATAAGATAGTATTAAGGCTTCATTTAGTTTATAAAGAATATTTTATTCATTGAAAGGACTAATAATATGTCAAATCAGAATTCCCTTTTAGATAAAAAGAAGTTACATTTTATTGGTATTGGCGGCATTAGCATGAGCGGACTTGCTGAAATTATTTTTAATAAAGGCTACAAAGTGACTGGTTCAGATATGAAACATTCTCTTACAACAGACCACTTAGAAGAAATTGGCATCCCAGTATATTATGGACATAATGCAACAAATATCGAAGAAGATGTAGACCTTATCATATATACAGCAGCAATTCACGAAGACAATCCTGAAATTCAAGAAGCAAAAGCTAGAGGTATTGAGTTAATGACACGTTCTGTGTTCTTAGGACTCTTAATGCACCATTTTGAATATCCAATCTGTGTATCTGGTACACATGGTAAAACAACAACTACTTCTATGCTTTCACATGCACTTCTTGCTGCAAACTTAGATCCTACAATCAGCGTTGGTGGTATTTTAAAAGCAATTAATGGTAACATTCGTATTGGTCACTCTAAATACTTCCTTACAGAAGCTTGTGAATACTGCGATAGTTTCTTAGACTTCTTCCCACGTGTTGGTATTATCTTAAATATCGAAGAAGATCACTTAGACTATTTTAAGGATATCCATCAAATCAGAACTTCATTTCAAAAATTCTCTATGAAAATTCCTCAAAATGGTTTCTTAGCTGTTAATGGTGAGATTGAAGATCTTGATACCTTCTTAGCACCTATCACATGCAAAGTTGAAACTTTCGGTTTAGAAGATACAAATAACTGGGTAGCTAAAAATATTGCATACAACGAAAAAGCATGTGCAAACTTTGATGTTTACTATAACGGAGAATTTATCAAACATATCTATTTAAATGTTCCTGGTAAACACAACATCTTAAATTCTTTATCAGTTTGTGCAGTATGTCATCACCCAGGATTAGACCTTGATGTATTAAATACTGGCCTTACAGACTTTAGTGGTGCAAATCAACGCTTTGAAATCAAAGGTACTATGGATGGTGTGACAATCGTAGATGACTATGCGCATCACCCAACAGAAATTGCTGCAACATTAGAAGTAGCCAATAATTATCCTCACAATAACCTTTACGTAGTATTCCAACCACATACTTATACACGTACAAGAGCTTTCTTAAATGATTTTGCTAAAGTACTTAGCAAGGCTCAAAATGTTATTGTGACAGATATCTATGCTGCTAGAGAGAAAAATCCTGGCGATATTTCTTCAAATGATATTGTTAATCTTATGAAAAAATCTGGTAAAAAAACATTATACATGAGCGAATTTAATGATATTGCTTCTTACCTTAAAGAGAATACTTCATCAGGTGATTTAGTCATCACAATGGGGGCAGGAAATGTTAATCAAATCGCTTCTATTTTACTAGATTCTAAATAACAATTTATAAATGAAAATCTCCTCTAATATTAGGGGAGATTTTCATTTATTTACTTATCATATTTTCTCCATTTTGTGCTATAATACTAACACGTAAAATGATTGTTAAGGAGGTGTGTAAGTGGCATATATAAAATCTCATAATTTTTCTACTGACTTTGTCCAAATCCCTGAATGGTTTATTACGGATTATATGCCCAAGGCACAGGGTGGCTACACTAAAGTTTACCTTTATCTACTAGCCCTCACTCATAATCCTCCTGAAGGTGGCATCTGTTTAGAAGATGTTTGTAAGTCACTAGATATGTTATATTCTGAGCTTATCCAAGCTCTTAAATATTGGGATGAATTGAAGGTCCTAAGTTTCAAAGAAGAATCTGAAGAGTGTTTTGAATTAAATTTCTTCTCACTTAATCCTTCAACTAACCCAAAGGTAACAGCATCTACTTCTTCAGCAGTTTCCCAAAAACCAATTATCGGACAAACAAGACCTGAATATAGTATTGATGAAATTAACCTATACAAAGATAATAGTCACGACTTTTCTAATCTTGTGCGTGTAGCCGAACGTTATCTTGGTAGACTGATTTCATTTACAGATCAAAAAATCTTATATAGCTTTTATGATTGGCTCCATATGCCATTCGACTTAATTGAATATCTTATTGAATATTGTGCTTCTATGAATCGTACGGGTATGCACTATATCGAAAAAGTAGCCATCAACTGGGTAGATGAAGGTATTCTTACACTAGAACAAGCCAAAGCAAAAATGGCTGCTGATAAGCGTTACTTTAAAATTTTAAATGCACTAGGCGCTTCAAGAAATACCATTACGCCTACTGACAAAAAATATATGTCTAAATGGTTTGATACGTATAAATTTAGTATGGATATTATTCTAACTGCTTGCAACCGAGCAATTACGCAAGCTAATAAACCTAGCTTAAATTATGTTGATTCTATTTTAACTAGTTGGTATAACGAAAAAGTTAAGACACTAGATGATATTGCTAAACTTGATCAAGTTTTTGAAAGCAAAAAAATATTGGCACAACCAGTTAACCAAGGCGGGGTTACACCCCTACCTAATAAAGTTGCTAAATTTAATACAATGGACTCCCATGATTGGGATTTTGATGAAATAGAAAAACTTGAACGAGAATACATTGAACGTAAACTCAACGGAGGAAGCTAATTATGAATAATAAAGAACTTCATTACAAACGCTTATTGCGCGAATACGACCTGATGCGTTCCAAATCTCATCAAGCAATGCTCAGTCGTCAGAAAGAAATCTATGAAAAGATTCCACAAATCAAAATGATCGATGATGAGTTAAGCGACTCAGGAATCAAGCTTGTGAGACGTATGATGGCATCACCTAATCCAGATTCCTTAGCTGCTTTTCATAAGCATTCAGATGATTTAATTCAAACAAAAAAAATGCTCTTAGTAGAAAATGGTTTTGAACCTGACTACCTAGAACAACAGTATCACTGCAAAGCTTGCAAAGATACAGGATTTATTGGGAATCAAACCTGTTCTTGTTTCAAACAAGCTCTCATCAATATCGCCTATGAGCAATCTAACTTAAAACATATTTTAGATAAAGAGAATTTTAATTCCTTCTCTCTAAAATATTATTCTAAGGAACCTGTGGGTAAAGATAATATTTCCCCTTATGATAATATGGTAAAAATTAGACAAATTTGTGTGGGGCTTATCGAAAATTTTGAAACTCAAAAAGAAAGTTTGCTTTTAACAGGACAAACAGGTCTTGGTAAAACCTTCTTATGTAATTGTATTGCAAAAGAACTTTTAGATAATGGTTTCACAGTTTTATACTTTACAGCACCACAGCTCTTTAGGCTTTTTGAAGAATCTAGATTTCATCGTGAAGATATGCAGGATGAATCTAAAGATATTTTAAATATGCTATTTGACGTAGATATGCTCATTATTGATGATTTAGGAACGGAATCTATCTCAACCATTACTATTAGTGATTTATTTAATGTCATCAATTCACGTTATTTAAATCAAACATCTACCATTATCTCCACCAATCTTACCTACGCTCAGCTTAAGGAACGTTACTCTGAGCGTATTGTATCACGTATAGTTGGTCAGTATACATTACTTAAATTCTTTGGTGATGATATTCGTAAACTCAAAAAGTACATGCCATTATAGTTGCATGTACTTTTTTAATTTGTACTCAATCCAATCCATATATTACCTTTGATATTGATTTTAACTTCTATACACTACTTACTTATTTTTCAATGTAAGATTAACTTCATAATATAATGGATATTTCTAAGCTTATCCTAATATATTATAGTATCACCTATTTTACTTCAGGAGGTTCTATATGTTTCATGCTGTTAAGCTTTCCAAATCAGATCCAACTCCTATTTATATACAACTTGCTAGTGAACTTGCCAAACTCATTCAACAAGATCTTTTATATGAAGGTATGAAATTACCTACCATACGTCATCTCTCTAAACAACTTTCTATTAATAGAGATACCGTAGTAAGTGCCTATAAATTATTGGAACAACAAGGCTTGGTTGAAAGCCATATTGGTAAAGGAACCTATATTACGAACCGCAAAAATACACCTACAATGCCTATTCCTTTTCCTTCAACTTCTAAAAACTCACAAATTTGTTGTAGTCACTTAAATTTATCACCTAGTTTCTTTCCTACCTCACTTTGCCAAGAACTCACTATGCAAATTATTCATGAAGAAGGCTGGGAATCCTTTAGTGATCCTTTTTATCGTGAACGTAGAGCTCTGAAACAGAATGTAGCACATTACTTACAAACACTTGGCGTCAAAACTCATTTTGCTCAAGTGAAATTAATTAAAGATATGGAAACCTTTCTTCTAAGTCTCTTTAAACTTTCTCCTAAAATAGGTGTTTGCGTAGAAACACCTAGAGATTTAACCTTATCCTGCTACCTTCGTTCTATTGGTGCAAAGGTCTATGAAGTTCCTTTAACCAAAGATGGAATAGACTTAGATATTCTAGAAAAACATTTACATACTGGTACAATTTCTGCTATTTTTGTGACACCCTACTTACAAAACCCTACAGGAATATGCTACTGCCAAGAAAACCAACAAAAACTATTAGCTCTCGCCAAAACCTACGATTGCCTCATTATTGAAGATGGTACCTATTGTGACTTTTTAACCAATATGCACTATAAGCCACTTTACAATCAACCTCATGATGGTCATGTTATTTATCTCTATCATTTTTCCAAGGTCTATCTTCCATATATTAAATATAGCTTTCTTGTCCTACCTACTCCTTTAATCCGCCGTTTTCAAGATGATATTGAATGTGGCTTCAACGAAAGATTTTTACGCTATTATTTAGATTCCCAAGCATTAATCTCACTTAAACAGCATATTCTAAGCACCTGTAAGGCTCGTTATCAATATTTACTGCAAAAGCTTGCGCCTTTACATCCTCTACTTCAATATAATATACAGCCAGGAGCCCTTAGTCTTTGGTGTAAGGTGGATGAATCTCTATATCCTTTACTTCTTAATCAGCTTACAAAAAAAGAAATGATTATTGCACCTGGCGAACTCTTTTCAAATTATGATTTAAAAGGCTACTTCCGTCTTTCTATTAGTGATATTTCCTACGAAGAAATAGATGAACTTGCTAAACTGCTTTCAAAAATTCTTCTTTCTACTCCTATGTAACATTCAATTGCTTCCTCTATCTCGTTCTTTATCCAATCTATGATTAGCCAATAACACCCCAAATACTGATTGATAAAATACCCCTTATGATCATTAAAATATCGATTACTTTGACCATAAGGGTTGTTATTTTTTATCCATTTGACTTTTGTTCTAAATAACGAACAATTCCAATATAAATTCCCATCGCCATCTTATCTTGATACACCTTATCATTGAGTTTCTTTTCCTCTTCAGGATTAGTTAAGAAACCACACTCTACAATCACTGCTGGTATATCTGTCGCCTTTAAAACATAATAGTTGGTATTGCTTTTAGCTGTTCTTCTATTGGTTTCATCCACATAACGCTTAATAGAATCTTGGATACAATTTGCCAAATTCTTCCCTTCTTCAGATTTCCCATTAAAGAAAACCTGTGCGCCATGTACACTGGACTGAGTAAATGAGTTTTGATGAATACTTACTAGTAAGTCTCCTCCATTAGAAATCTTTTTACGTTCCACCATATCCTTACTCTTGTGTTTTACCCCATCCATGCCATCCACATCGTCATCTGTTGTACGTGTCATAATAACAATTGCTCCTGCACTTTCTAAATAGTCCCTAAGCATAAGTGCAATATCCAGATTTAAATGTTTTTCATCCTGCCCTGTAATTCCAGGTTTGCCAGGGTCAAATCCTCCATGTCCTGGGTCTACAATAATCACTTTATTGGCAAGCACACTACTATTTGCCATAATTGGTCTACTTAATAAATTTTGAAAGCTACTTAATACCATAACAAGTATTAACAACCAAATTCTCTTCTTATTGTGCATTCCTTTTCCTCTATCCTAGATAATTTTTCTATAAGTTACAACATGCCTACTTATTAGTATTCACCTCTCTAATAAATCTCAGATAAAACTTTTCTAATCTTACCAAATCACTATGGTGGTAACAAAAATGTCCTGAATCGGCAAGATATAATTTTTCAAGCTTTCCTTTGTACCCTTTTAAATATTTTGCACTTTTCCTACTTACAAACTCATCTTTCTCTGCCAAAACAACATACATAGGTAGGTTTAATTTCAAGATTTGTTTTCTTGTATAGTAAATGATAGCTATCAATTCACTATATCGATTAATCCACCCTATAGTATCTCTTAATTTAAGAGGTTCTACCCCCATTGCATGATATTCTGCCTGCGTATAGGGTCTTGAAACCCCGACATGTCCTATTTTGATACTGATTGCACTCTTGATAACACGCGGCCATATATGAATCATTAAAGGAGGATTGATTAAAAATAAAGACTTAATCTTATTAGATGGATTCATAGCTTCACATATTGCAAGTAAAGCGCCCATAGAGTGTCCTACTAAAATGATTTCATCATACCAAGAGGCAAGTTCTGCTATCTTCCTTGAGGTGTACCTAATCCATTCTTTATAGCTTGTTTTGGCAAACTCTCTACTGCTCCCACCATGCCCTGGTAAAAGAAGTAAGCAAGTTGCATAACCCTCATGCTCAGCTAATTGAGCCAATGCACGAAATTGTTTGTAACTTTCTAGTATGCCATGGATAAAAACAATCATTTGGCAACTGTTTCCATTTGGTTTATATAAAACTTGTTCCATATACCTCGTAGAATTCATCCTACTAGCCCCTTCATTCTATATTTTCTATATCAAAAGCCTCTATATTCTTATAAAAAAAGAACAAATCCCCTATATCTTTAGTGATTTGTTCTTTTTCTTCTATTTATTCAACTTTATTAAGTATATCCCAAATATCACTTGTTTCATAACCTAGACGCCATGCACCATAGCCTGCTAGATTATATTTTTCCATTAAGTCAATACGTTTTTGCACAGAAAGTGCATCCTCTAACCATACTTTATAAGTCGCACCCTCTTTTATATATTCCACATAGTTTTGTCCACTTGTTTCATCATAAATAGGTACTACATTTAATGAATCAATAAGTTCTTTCATCGAAGACATGCTATAAGATTTGCTAGATAAACCTTGCGCATCCTCTTTCCAGCGTCTTGTATAGAATGGTATACCTAAAACTAATTTTTCACTTGGCACCTCTTCTAATGTAGCCACAATACCTTCTTCTGTCCAAGTGATATCTGCCACAGAGCCTGCATTCTCTGAACCTGACCAATGTTGGTCATATGCCATTACAATAAAATAGTCACTACTTTCTCCTACTTTTTCACGTTCATAATGGTCTGACCAGCTAGATGGTGTATAAACATCTACTGAAACAATTAACCCCTCTGCTTTGAGCTGTGGATAAAGTTCTCTCATAAACTCAACCCACACATCGCTTGTTTCATTTTGGATATTCTCAATATCCACATTAACGCCATCAAAACCATATTGTTTCGCATAACCAATCAATTGATCAATTACATATTGTCTCTTTGTTGTACTTGATAAAATCTCTTCCGTTAATTGTGGTTCACTAAAATTGTGTCTTAAGATAGCCCACACCTGCATACCTCGATTATGTGCTTGCTGTACATAAGAAGTTGTTGCAATATCTGATAATGTCCCATCTTCACTCGCAAACTCAAACCACGCTGGTGCAAGTACATTCACATTTTGCATACGTGCATATTTGTTTGTATTAAAATCTTTTTCAGATCTTGTCGTCATATCATCCCACATGAGTTTTACTGTTTCACCTAATGGATTTACTGCCCAATTTTCTACTTGTGGTAAATCAGCTGCTTCTACAACCTCATAATTTTTTAAATCAGCACTTGGCAAATAGCCAATAATTCCATTCTCACTACGTACACGAACATATTCACCTTCTTCTTCATAGATGTTCACTTGTTCTCCTCCAGAAATCACCTCAATGACAGTTGATTTCTTCTGTGGATGTGTACGTAAATATGTTTTTTTCTTAACCTTAGCAACATTTTGATTCACACCTGTATTCGTTGCAACAAAAAGTCTTTCATCTTCACCTAATTTAATTTCAGTTCCAAATAAATCTTTAATCAAATCTTCTTCTATATATAAATAATCTCCTAATTTCTTAACAGAATAAGTTCCTTCTATCCCTGAAAAAGAGATTGTATTTTCTCCTTCATGAAGTCTTACAACTTCTTTTGTATTTGTAAATGTGACAACCTGTTCTTGTTGGTCATAGAACATACGGTCATTGATATACTCATTAACAGCCACGCAATTTACAAAAACTTTATCATCTATAATTTGAATAGGCTCTTTGACATCCACTCTCTTATCTTCGTAAACTAAATTATTTGTATTTCCTTGAAATTCATCAAAATACATTAAAGGATCCACTTGCTCTCCTACATAAGATACTTTGTTGTGTACAAAAATACCCATTAAAATAGCAACAAGTACTAACCCTCCTGCAAAAATCTTTTTAAACATTTTCCCTCCTCCTTAATCGTTATAAGTATATCATAAAACCCTCTTGACTTGTTAACTATTACAAAATAATAATAAATAATTCTACATACTCTACAATATCTTTTTATTATCCCCCTTAGCCATTTGACTATAATTGTTTAATTTTGTATGATTTACTCTATACTTTAAAAGAAGTCTATTTTATAGGAGTTGATTCTATTGAACACACCGAAAAAATTAATTTATTTGATTATGCTTATTACTATATTCTTCATACCTTTTATTGGCTGTCAATTTTCTTCTCCCCCTGCTAGTGAAGTAGCTCTTAGTTACTACAAACTCCTCATTCACCAAGACGCTTCTCAAATAATCTCTCTTAATATTATGGATGAAAAAATGAGCCAATTAGTCATAGATAATGTAAATGAAAATCTCCGTCAGCAAATCTTATCAGATTTATCCGTAGAAAATCGTATTACACTCTCTGACGACCAAATTTATTCTATCCAAGAGGCTTATCTTGCTCTTCTTAAACAACTCGACTGTCATGCAATTAGCTCTCCAAACGGCAACACTCAAATTGTTACATTAACCTCTTCATGCGTTGATTTTAATACTTTGACCAATAACGCAACACAGCTCGCATTAAATCAAGTCAACATCTCTGATTACAGGCAACATGCTGACTATTTATCCGATTTGATTCATGCTTATATTATTCATCTTATTAAAGGTTATGAAACCGCCAAGCCATTAGAAATCACCCAAGAAACTCATTTTGTTTTTACTAAAAAAAATGGCCTATGGCTTCCTGAAGATTATGAGGCTTTTACCAAGGAACTTTGCATGCTTATTGACTATAATGAGTCTTTACAAAAATAGTACAATCTAATACAACTTGGGTATAGGATTATTTTTCAATCTAAACGACACTCTATATCGGCTTTTCCTACTACATAAAATTACTCTTATCAATAAAATCTCCACTATATAATTAATTTTACAAAACA
Organism: Cellulosilyticum sp.; assembly: GCA_017941635.1. GTDB lineage: Bacteria > Bacillota > Clostridia > Lachnospirales > Cellulosilyticaceae > Cellulosilyticum. The sequence goes on along the minus strand of JAGAVZ010000072.1, from coordinate 2,116 downwards.
ACTCACTCCACAAAAAAACTGCGATTATTGGAAGTAAGTACCTTCTCCTTTACTGAGTAAAAGTACCCTTCTTCAAAATCGCAGTTTTTATTCGTTCTATATACTTTTTAATTTACTAATCTGAGTAATTAAGTTGCCAAGTTATGAAATTTAATTAGTCATCTCTACCCATAATACTTACTAGTCTAATAAAGATATTAATGAAATCAAGATAAAGTGTAAGTGCACCAATAATACTTGCATTTCTTACTAATCCTTGACTTTCAGCATACGCTAATTGTTTGATTTTTTGTGTATCCCAACCAATAAGTCCAATAAAGACTACAACTGTTACATACATAATCGCTCTTGAGAAACCTGGCATTGGGAAAATGAAATTAAATACTGTTGCAATTAAAATTCCGATTAATGCCATAAAGAATAAGTTACCAATTTTTGATAAATCTGTTTTAGTTACATAACCATATACAGTCATTACTGCAAATACAATCGCAGTTACTAGGAAAGCATAACCTGCTACCCCTAAACCATAAATAGCAAAAATACTTCCAAAAGTAACCCCATTTAATATTGCATAAACCACAAACCATGCTTTTGCAGCAGCAGAACTCATTTTGTGTGATCTTGCACTAATCATTACAACAACTACTATCTCAGCAATTGCCACTACCCAATAAGCAGATGTTGCAGCTAATGTGTAAAGTAAATTATAATTTGATGCAATTAAAAAACCTGTTACTGCTGAAATAATAAGTGCTAATGTCATCCAGCCATATACGCCAACCATTGTTTTTCTAACAGCCACTTCTGGATCTGCATATCCATGATAGCCATTAAATTCTTGATTCATACCATTCATATCTAACCCTCCTATTTAACTTGTCTTATTCAACTATTATATTGTATTGTCTGTTATTTTCCAAGATATAATAGCTTACTTTTAGTCCTATTATATAAACTTTATTATCCTATAGACATATAAATTCTTTATGAATATATTTATCCATTTTATATGTACTCTGGAAAATCATGTATATACATATAAAGTGCATCTGTACTTTCTTCAAGAACTTTTATCGTTATAGGAGCTGGTTTAGTATAAATCTCTGGATAATCTATCTCATCATATTCAATTCTAATCGGAAACGCTAACTTCTCCTTATCGAGATTCATTTCAGCTTGAACACCTTCTTTATTGCCTCTGGCATCTACTCTAATCCATTTATTTAGTTCTTTAATATAAACCGCATTTAGTGCATGGATACAATAGCCTGTATCAGGTGTATCTCCTAATGTTAATCGTTGATAACAAATCCCTGTAGGAATCCCATTTGCTCTAAGCAAGGCAGCCAGTAAATGAGATTTTGCCCAACAGATACCCACTCTTTCCCTTAATACATCTGATGCTTTAATTGTTACTCTTTTATCTTGTACATCCCATGAATGTTTTATTTCATCCCTTACAAAATGATAGGTTTTTCGAATTAAATCTATCTCATCTATAGCTTCATCAGCTAACTCCTTAGCTTTTTGTATAATACTTGAATCTTTCCAGTTAATATATGTACTTTCCTCTAGATAATCACCTAATTTTTCACTTAAAGAAATCATGTTTTTTCTCCCTTTTAATTTATTAACCTATCAATTCATCCTGATGCTTCCCCATTCATATCTCCCTGAACTTGCACCTTCTACTATAACTATTTATCAAAAACTATAGCCTCTTTATTTTTCTAAACTCCCTTTATATTTGAATGTCTACTTAAATCTATATTCACATTCATGTCTAAGCATTAATAAAATTTTCATCTTTTTCCATACATTATATATAAAACAAAAGCTCATGTATTTATTATGCTAAATACATGAGCTACCTTAAATATACTAATCTATTTTATACCCTCATTTGATTACTAATCGTAATTTGTATTAAGACCTAGTCAATTACAATGTTTTGATCTCTACCTGGACCAATACCTACCATTGTAATTTTACATCCAATAAGTTCTTCAATACGGCTAATATATTTCTTAACACTTTCTGGGAGTTCTTCATAAGTACGCGCTCCAGAAAGATCTCCCCAACCTTCCATTTCTTCATAAACTGGTTCACATTT
>JAGAVZ010000071.1 GCA_017941635.1 Cellulosilyticum sp. | reverse complement strand
GGTAATCAAGCAACTGGACAGATTAAACATCTAATATTTGGATAAATATACTTGTATTCAATTTCAATAGGGATAGTATACTTTTAACAATTTCCATATTTATCCTATATCGTAATTAAGATAAACTAGCACATGTCGTTAGTATATAAAAAATATATATTCTATTTCAAGTCAAAAAGGTGGACTTAAAAAAGCATCCTTCTTAATTTGGATGCTTCTGACCTTTATTTATATCTAACGACATATCATTTTTCATTATTATTAAAAGCCTGTGTTCTATGAACAATACGTTTTTTATAATTCACAATTCTACGATTATAGGTTGACTCTAATAGTGATGATGTAATTAAAAAATCTGCTGTTGATTGATTGGTTGCCATGGGAATCTCATATAAAGCAGCAATACGTAGTAATGCTTTAACATCTGGGTCATGTGGTTGTGCTTCTAAAGGGTCCCAAAAGAAAATCATAAAATCAATTTTTCCTTCCACAATACGGCATCCGATTTGTTGATCACCACCAAGTGGACCACTATTATACGCCACAACAGGTAATTCCGTTTGCTCTACAATCAATCTTGCTGTTGTACCTGTTCCACATAAAAAATGTTTATTGAGTGCTACCTTGTTATTGTTTACCCAATTAATTAAATCCTGTTTACGATTATCATGTGCAACCAGTGCAATACGTTTTTGTTTCTCCATTCTTACAGTGATATAGTCATTTTCCATAGCTATCTCCTTTACCTTCCAATAAAGTTACACACATTTATACTTATATATTAATTTGATGATGTTCACTTTAAAATATACTTCTTGTATAGTCATTTAATTTTGGCTCTACAAGAAATGTTTGGTATAAAGAAACCATTCTTAGACTACATCCATACGTAAAATAAGAGCATAGCTAGCAATCCTAAGTATACTAATACTTTAGAAAGTTGCTCTGACTATGCTCTCTTTAAATGTTTCTCATTGTATAGTGCTCTTATTGTATAAAAACTTTTTCCTACTTAAGCTTAATAATTTCCTATGCTACAGCTCTCATATATCTGATAAGTCATATATTCTATCTAAATAGGTTCTTGATTATTCATAGAATACCCATCCTGTCTAACATCTTTCATATCTGGTTGTTCTTCTATAACTTTGATTTCTTTCAGCTTTTTGATCATGCCATATGGTTTTTCTAAAGAAAGCTGCTGACTTCTTCCAGAAAGCACCCATAGGACTTTATACTGTCTTGGAACAGTCTGTAAACACTTTTCTCCTTCTCCATCTGTAAAGTAGATTAATAAGTCTACTCTTTCTTTATTAACATATGAAAATACAGGACTAAAAAGTGTGCCACCTTGACTTGCAAAACGTTCTTTTAAATCTTTAATGGATTGAACCTTGTACACACGTCTAACCTCTTGGTCACATTCTATAATGGTTACAGCATGCTTGTACCTTTTCACAATTTGAAAAACTTCTTTCATAGCTTGCTTAAACTCTTCATTACTCATACTTCCACTAATATCAATAGCAATGGCAATTTCTACGCTATGCCCTCTTAAATGTCCTCTCAAATCTAAGCGTTCAGGCTGCCTACGATTCCTTCTTGTCATCGTTTTCTTCTTTTGACTTTCTAATCTTCCCATTAGTTTATCTAGATAGAGCTGCCATGGCACTTCACCTTGTGCATTTTTAAGCTCTGCAAGCATATTTCCTAAATAAGTTGGCATTTCGCCTTTTTGAGCAGTAAGCGCTTGCTTTTTCGTAAAGGCTGTTAAGGTTTTTTCGTCTATATCATCTGTCTCTTCCCATATTGCATGGGTTTTTTCTGGATCATATTCATCCTTAAACATCTGATTTTCATCATGTTCATCTTCCTTACGGTCATCTTCTTCCCCTTCTTCATCGTCTTCTAATAAATCCAGGGCAATTTGAATTTTATTTAAATAATACTCGAAGGTTTCATATGGCTCAAGTTCTAAACCATAGTGTAAATTTACCGTATTGAGTGTCGTTGCATAAGGTGGCAAGTGGTCTAAATATTTATTTACCACAATATCCATTGCCAAATTAATCGCTAGGGTACTATATTTTTCTTTAAGCGCTTCTGCTCTTTTTAAGTGCATGGATACCACATGTAATATTTCATGTTTAATAGAAGTTGCCATTTGCTGTCTATTGAGTTTCAAAAAGATTAGTGGGTTAAAATAAATCACATATTTTGCTCCTTTAAAATGAATGGCTGTTGGGCTACTGATATCAAAACGCATTTCTCTTAACATCTGAAATAAAAAGTAACCATAAAAATTATCTTTATCCTCTATTAAAGTAAAACTGACTTGGTCTACTATATTCCAAAATGCTCTTTGGGTCTCTTCTGGTAATGGAACTTCCAGCCTTTCACCTGCACGCTGTGCCTTTAACATACTAAAGTTCTCAATTACTTCTATCACTTGCTTATAAAGTGCTTCGACTTGTTCTTCAAAATATCCTGCCATCTTTATCCCCTTACTGCGTTATATACCTTAAAATACGCTTCGACAAATCTTTCATTTTCAATGGCTATTTTATAAATTTCGCTATACGCTTCTTTCACTTCTCTCATTAACCCAATCTTTAGGTCTACTGGATACCATTCTAAAAAGCTGATTAAACGATCAACAATTTCTGCACTCTCACATGCATCTTCTTGCAAGTTTTTATTGAGTTGTTTAAAGATGTTGATTGCAGATAAGTATAATCTTGTATGTGTTTCATTTTTGACTCTTTCTTCAAGCTTATCATCTTCATCTACTTCACCAAAAACATCCTCATATCCAATGAGTGGGCTATGATCCGATTCAATAAAATTAATAAACTCCTCTGCAATGACACTGCCCACATTTCCTTTAATGACATTAAAGAAAATACTTCTTGATAGCGTCTCTTTATTCTCTTTATAAACTTTATAAGCTTTAGAGACTCTCTCATAACTTCTTGGTGTTGCACTCACATCCTCTTCATTATGCTGATAGAGGTATTCTGGGAATGTAGAAATAAAGCCAATCACTTTTTCATCAATCCCTGTTTCCATAGCCCAGTTGAGCCATGCTGTGGCATCACTTTCCATATATAACCACACAAAACGATTTTCTTGTGCCATATCCATATCCACAACTTGATAATCAAACTCTGAACCATACTTGCTAGATGGATTCATCGCTGCTAAAATAGATACATTTTGACTCAGTTTATAACCATTAATTTCTCTATTTAAAATGAGATTCATCAATTCTTGCTGAACGGTATGCTCACAACGATTAATCTCATCAATAAATAAAAGAACGCCTTTTCCCTCTGCTACCTTATCTTCAATTTCTTGTAATTTATGATGGGTGGCATAGACTGTTCTTTTTCTTAAGTATTCTTTGTTACTTTCATCTGAAGCAGAGTAGCTTTCAATCGTTGGAAGTCCACCTATCTCACCTTCTTTTAACAAATTACCATCTATCACCACTAAATGCCAATTATTTTGCTTAGCTAATTTTTTTGCAAGTGCTGTTTTACCAATGCCGCTTTCCCCCACAATAAGTGGTACTTCTCCTGTGGCTAAGACTAACCCTGCACTTTTTAATGTTTCTACAAAATTCATCTTTCTAACTCCTATAGCATCTTCAATTTTTCATCCACTGTGATCATCTTTGCTTTTTTGCTACCATACTCATAAACAAATGTTACCTTATCCATGGATAAATGTTCTCTTGTAATCGATTGACATCTAATAAACTCTCTCACATAATGTTCTTCAACTGTTTCGCTTGATAAGATTTCTTTTAAAGTCTCCACTAAGATAGCCCTTTCAATCTTATCCATCATATATTTAATCGTTAAAAGATTCGCCTTTAGAAAAGCACGCATTTTTTCTTGAGTAAGCTCTCTGATATAGGTCATGGCACGCTCATTTTGCCCAATCGCCAATAGCTCCATCTCTAGACTTGGCTCAGATATATATTTTAGTGCATCATAGTTTATTTTGATTGCTTCCTCTTTAATCATTTCACTAGGCATCTTAATATATTTTAAAGCTGTATAATCTTTCTTAACAGCAAGTAACTGTAGTGCTTCATCAGGATGAGCTACATATTGAATGGCCCATGCCGATTTCTCTACTGCTCTAGTGATTACCTTTTGTGTAGGCTGCTTAATGTACTGCAAATCACTCCATGAATTTTCAATAGCTTGTAGCATCATTTCCTCTGTTGGCTCCTGGACAAATTTAATAGCCCTTGGATTTTGAGCCACTGCTAGTGTTTCTATTTCCTTGGTAGGGTTTTTTATATATTCTAATGTTAAACCATTTTTTTGAACGGCTACTTTCTTCATTTCTTCCGTAGGATTCGGAATCATTTTGATACTTAAAGGATTGCTTTCTATGTTTTTAAGTACTTTTTCTTGATCCATTGTACTATTCTCTATCTTTCTATATCTATTTTAAATAGGTCTTTGATTTTAGGGATATAAAAATCCCCTAAAGTCTCACTCTTCACTTTAGGGGATTCATTCATACGTCATTCTTCTAATAATTATTTAGCTAATGCTGCATCAATTTGTGCTTTTTCAAAGCCAACAATCACTTCATCGTTGATAACAGTTACTGGCACTGATCTTTGTCCTGAAATTTCTTGAACAATATCTCTATCTTCTTTCGCATCTGCTACTGTTACTACTTCGTAAGGAACCCCTTTACTTTCTAAATATTTTTTTACCTTGTTACATGGTCCACACCATTCTACTGAATATACTTTTACCATTTATTTGTCTCCTATTAACCTCTAATATAATGTTCTGTTTTTAATGCTGCAATTGTACCATCTGATACAGCTGTTGTAATTTGTCTAAACTCTTTTTCTCTTACATCTCCAGCAACATACACACCTTTGATGTTGGTTTCCATACTTTCATTGCCTAAAATATATCCTGATTCTGACATTTTTAAGTAAGGCTTAAATAAATCTGTTTTTGGCTCTGTCCCAATATAACCAAATACAGCTTTTAACGCTAATTTTTGAATTTCTTTAGTTTTAGTATTTTGAATAATGGCATGATCTACAAAACCTTCACCCTCTACATCTACTAAATCCCAATTATACATAATTTCAATATTTGGCGTATTTTGAACTGCTTCTAGAACTTTTGCTTCACCATTAAAGTAATCATGTCTTCGAATAATAATCACTTTTTTCGCATACTGCGCTAAAAACATAGATTCTTCAAGGGCAGCACTTCCACCACCTACTACAGCAATCACTTCATCCTTATAACCTGCTCCATCACATACGCCGCAATAATGGATTCCCTTGCCTAAGTATTTTCTTTCATTAGGAATTGGAAGTTTCTTAGGTGTTGCACCTGTTGCTACAATGACTGCTTTAGGTTTATAGATATAGTCTCCTGTTTCTACGATTTTCTCTTCATCACTTAATGAGACATTTTCTATAAAATCAAACTCATCAATCACTGCACCTAATCCAGTTGCCTGAGCTTCCATTCTATCTGCCAGTTCATTCCCTTTTATCACATCAAATCCAGGATAATTTTCTATTGTATAGCTTGACCTAACTTGTCCGCCAATTACATCTTTTTCTAAAACAAGCGTACTTAAGTTAGAGCGTGCTGCATAAATAGCTGCTGTTAATCCCGCTGGTCCTGCACCAATAATAATAAGGTCTATTTCTTTAATCGGTTTACCCACTAGATGTCCTCCTAACCTTTTATTATCTCTGTATAAGAACTGTCTTATTCCTATAAATACAATATACTAAACTTTATCTCATTATGCAATCTAATCTTTTATAATAATTATTATCTTCTATAGTATTATAGCTTTTCCTATCCATTTCTAACCGTTTCACAAATTGAATCTTCATAGATGATCTGCTTTTAGATGTTATATTCATTTTAATCTTATATGAATTCAAAAACCCGAAACTAGAATAATCTAGTTTCGGGGGCCTAAATCTTATTTATGATTCTTTAACCACATTATTGCACTATACGCATGAATAGCTGCACCTGTTGCTAATATGTCTTCATTAAATACAACCTTTTCATTGTGCATTGGCTCACCAAATAATGCATTTTCCTGCTTGGTACCTGCTCCTAGCATCACATATAAACTTGGTACTTCATAGGAATAGGACGCAAAGTCTTCTGACCCCATACCGCCTTGTTCAAATAAAACAACTGCTTTCTCACCTACTATATCTTTCATATAATTGGTGACTTCATGGGCTAACTGATCATCATTAGCTAATGGTGGTACAGATGCTAATTCAATAAGCTCTGCCTCTCCTCTAAACATCTTACCAGTAGACTGAACAATATCACTTATTCTATTAAAGATAAACTCACCGACTTCTTTATTAAGGCTTCTAATTGTACCTTCCATGACAACTTCTGCTGGTATAATATTGGCAGCATCTCCACCTACAAATTTACCAATGGTCACCACCGCAGACTGAGTGGCTGAGATTTCTCTTGTTAAAATTTCCTGTATTGCCATATAAATATGAACTGCTATGTTAATTGGATCTACCCCTAGTTCTGGCATTGCGCCATGACATCCTCGTCCTTTAACAACAATTCTAAATTTATTACAACCTGCAATGCTTGTCCCAAGTCCACATAAAATAACGTTTGAAGGTGTTCCTGAATGGACATGCATTGCCATTGCAGCATCTACTTTTGGATTCTCCAATACACCTGCCTTAATCATTCTTTTAGCACCTGTAAAACCTTCTTCATCTGGTTGAAATACTAATTTGACTGTTCCCTCTATCTGATCTTGATTTTGTCTGAGCAATTTGGCCGCACCTAAAAGCATAGCTGTATGCATATCATGTCCACAAGCATGCATATTCCCATTAGTAGACTTAAACTGACAAGCTGTCGCCTCTGTTACTGGTAAAGCATCCATGTCTGCTCTTAATAAAAAAGTTTTGCCTGGCTTATTTCCTTTAATAGTGGCTACAATACCACTTTCACATATTTCCTCAGGTTCATACCCAAGTGCTCTTAGCTGCTCCATAACATATTGTTTTGTCTTAGGTAATTTAGGCCCCACTTCAGGATTTTGATGAAGCGTTCTTCTATATCCCATTATCTCATCTTTAATTAGCTGTGCTTGTTCCATAAATGTATTCATCTAACCACCTCGTTTTTATTATCTTAGTTTCATCCATTTGTATGTATATTATACCCTAACTGTAATTTTGATTAGACTGAATTCCTTGTATCAATCCATCTATATCTTTTATTCTATTTCTAATCATAAATTCAATTTAGGCTTATAGTAATCGTTAAACTATAAAATTAGGCTCTACATTCTGAGATGTATCATTTTTGGTTCTACGTCAATAGTTGGGGTATCCTAAGTTATACAAGAAATTTATGGTAGGTAGATGAAGCGAAAACTTCATCTACCTATTTTTTGCATAATCCATATGCAAGATTCGATTTCTAAATCGATTAAAGTTACGATATCC
>JAGAVZ010000004.1 GCA_017941635.1 Cellulosilyticum sp. | reverse complement strand
TTTTAAAATCATCCAAATCAATATATATCACAGCCGCTTGCTTAACGTCTCTATCTGACTCTAACCATACATCCATTCTTTCAATAAATGTATTTCTATTAAGACAACCTGTAAGCCTATCAAAATAAGTCAACTTTCTCATATGTTCTTCATTTGTTTTATTATATGTAATATCTGTAAGAATACCTATTAGCTTTTCAACCTCACCATCTTCACCCACAATAGCATGCCCCTTACATAAGAGCCAGCACTTCTTTCCTTCCTTCATAATCCATACTTCTTGAGTAAAATCTCTAATCTCACCAGAAATGCATCGCTGCGTATTAAGTGTTATACTTTCTACTAATGCAGGTCCCAAAAAACGTTTAATCGTCGTTGTAATACTTTCTTCTTGTAACTCTTCTCCTATAATTCTACTCCAGTTATCTGTAGCAAAAAATTTGCCACACTCTATATGATATTCCCAAATGACTTCATCTATTGCATCTAGTGCTGTTCTATAGCGAGTCTCACTAATCACTAGCTCTTGCTTACTTTTTTCCAGTGCATGATAGTTATTCTCTAAAGCTTGCTTTGTTGCTGCTAATTCTTCATATACCTCACTTAAATTTCTGTGACTATCTCCTAAATTTTTAAGCATATTATTATAATGCTTAGAGAGCATTCCAAATTCATCATCACCTTCATATGTATAAAAACTGCCTAAATCTCCTGCTGATACATTATTCATAGTTTCAACCAACAAATCAATAGGTATAGTGATTTCTCTAATAAATTTTTTAATGACTATGTTAATAAGCAATAATAAAACGATGATTGTTACTATAATCAATATAGCCCCAATAAAGGCTTGTTTTTTCATATCTAATATACTTCTTGTTATACAAAGTGTCCATCCTATATTCTTCACTCTATAATAGACTGCATAATATTTTTGGTGATTTATATCATATCGAAACTCATTAACAATCTTTCTTTCATCTATTGTTTCTCTAACCTCATTTATTATTGCTGAATCTCCTAAAATACTACTATCTTCTTTATTAGAATGCACAAGGATATTAAAGTTATTATCAAAAATATACTTTAATCCAGTTTCTTCAACTTGTGCCTGCCTTTTCAAATCGCTAAATGCCTCAGTTTCTATTACCTTACACAGCGCCCCTATTACCTCTTGGTTTTTATTTATAACTGGTACGCTAATATTAACGCTTTTATCTTGCTCTACTTTAGAATCCAACAAACTTTCAAAACTCACATTTCCTTGCAATATTTCTTGAAAACATGCTCTATTTACAGTTTGATTTTCTTTTATATTTCCACCACTTGTCAGTATAACTTGTCCTTGATTATTTATTATAATCAGCTCATAGTTTTCAGCTTCCATTTTACTCTCTTGTATGTACTGTTTCGCTTGCTGGGCTAATACTGTATTTTCTTCATCTTGTATATATTCTATAATCCGTTCATCATTTGCTATATCTAGGATTTGATATTTACTAAACTGTACTAATGTTTCTAAAGCATTTCCCTCAGATATAGCTAGTTTCTTAATTTCATTTTCACTTTTCTTAACTCCATAATATGCAGAGTATATATATGTTATCAGAGCAAGTATCAACATCGGTATACAAATTAAAACATTAAGTACAATTGGTAATTTTTTTCTAATTTGCATCTTCTACTCCTCCTTTACTCCATTTTTTATATTAAAATTATATCACTCTACAGATTTATTTTCTATATATTTTGTTTATTTTTACTTTTATAAGGTTATTTTAAACAAAAAAGAAGGTGTCCTTTGGACAACCTTCTTTTTTACATTTTTACATTTCTCGTCTACCTTCTAATGCTCTAGACAGAGTAATTTCATCTACATATTCTAAATCGCCACCTACTGGCACACCATGTGCAATACGTGTCGTTTTAATTCCTAAGGGTTTGAGAAGCTTACTAATATACATCGCTGTAGCTTCACCTTCAATATTAGGGTTAGTTGCAATAATGACTTCATTTACCTCTTCTTTTTGAATTCTCTCAAGAAGTTCTTTGATTTTAATATCGCTTGGTCCTACCCCCATCATTGGAGAAATGGCACCGTGTAAAATATGATATAACCCTTTAAATTCTTTAGTTTTCTCATATGCTGCCATATCTCTAGGGTCTTCAACTACCATGATTTGATGACTATTTGCTCTTTCTTCATCTTTACAGATTGGACAGAGTTTGTCATCTGTGATTGTACAACACTTCTCACAGTAATTGATATTCTTTTTGGCATTAACTAAGGTCTCTGCTAACTTTTCTACTTTATCAATCGGTAAATTGATAATATGAAAAGCTAAACGCTGAGCCGACTTAGTCCCAATACCCGGTAATCTAGAAAGCTCTTCAATAAGAGCCACCATTTTATCACCATAGTATCCAGCCACTAGAATAAGCCTCCTGTTGGAAGACCACCAGTTAATCTACCCATTTCTTTTTGAGAAAGTTCATCAGCTTGGCGAATTGCTTCATTTACAGCAACAAGCACTAAATCCTCTAATGATTCTACGTCATCTGCATCTACTACTTCTGGATCAATCTTAATAGATTTGATTTCTTTTTTACCAGTGATTACAACTTCTACCATTCCACCACCAGCAGTAGCTGTAAGTTCTTTTGTTTCAAGCTCAGCTTGTGCTTGCTCCATTTGTTTTTGCATTTTTTGAGCTTGTTTCATTAATTGTTGCATATTAGGCATGCCACCAAAGTTTCTCATATTTATATCCTCCTAAATTTCACAATGCAGAAATAGTAAAATACTCACTACTAACACCTATACTTTTTTCGGACGACTGAGCGGCCTATTTTACGATTTCTTCATTATTCTCTACTCTATTATAGTATTGTAACTTAAGTTACATCAATATGAAAGTTTATTTTAGATTGAACATCTCTAAGCACACTTGAAATATCCTTAACCTCTTGGCTAGGTTTTGGACTTGTGCCATATGTTTCAATTGATTTACTTGCATAATCTTCTGCTGACATTGGTCTAACTTTAACTTCTTTACCTGCAAATTGATTGATGGCTACTTTCACTTCATCTAAGTAACGATTTACACCAGCTTCCATACCATGTTGGTAAACAATATATAAAATATCACCTTCAATATAACCTAAACGTGTTGATGCATAGAAAGCTCTTGCTGCTGACGTTGTCCCCATATTAGCAAGAATTTCTTGCCATCTGTTTTTAAGTGCTTTTACATCATCTGGTACAGCTTCTGGAAGCTTAGTTGGTACAATCTCTTCTCTAGGTGCTTGTTGCACCACTACTTGTGGCTGCTGCATTGTAATGCCTTCTGCAATCAACCTTTCTAATTTTTTCTCCATCATTTGCATCTTAGAAAGCATACTCTCAGGAGAATGATCCATCTGCACTTCACAAAGTTTGAGTAATGCAACCTCTAATAATATTCTTGGAGAAATAGCCGTTCTTAATTCATATTCTAACTGAGCTAAATGTTTTATATATCGCATGAGTTCATTGGTCTCAATTTGACCTGCTTGCTCTTTTAGTTTTTCGACATGTTCCTTACTATAATCTAGTACATCACTACCACCATTAGTTGTTTTAGCTACTAATAAATTTCGGCAGTGCTCCAATAAATCACTTGCAAACTGTCTTAAACTTCTACCTTGTGTATTGACTTCATCACACAAGGAAAGCATTTCATTGGCGTTTTGACTTGCTATCGCCTCTACCATTCTAAATAAAATACCTGTATCTACTGCACCTACTAAGTATTGTACTTTATCTAAACTAATATGTTCTCCATAATAAAATGAAATACTTTGCTCTAATATACTAAGTGCATCACGCATCCCACCATCTGCAAGTCTTGCAATATAACTAAGAGCATCTTCTGCAATATCAATTTGTTCTTTTTCCATATATTTTCGCATGGCATTTTCAATTTCACCTGCTGAAATACGTTTAAAATCAAATCTTTGGCAACGTGATAAAATAGTGACTGGTATTTTTTGTGGATCTGTTGTTGCTAAAATAAAAATAACATGTGCTGGTGGTTCTTCTAATGTCTTTAGAAGTGCATTAAAAGCCCCAATAGACAGCATATGCACCTCATCGATGATATATACTTTATACTTTCCAACAGCTGGTGTATATTTTACTTCTTCATTAATCTCACGGATATTATCTACCCCATTGTGAGAAGCCGCATCTATTTCAATAACATTCATTGCCGAACTTTCGTTCACTTTTTTACAAGTTTCACACTCTCCACAAGCAGAGCCATTAACCGGACTAGGGCAATTTACTGCTCTAGCAAAAATCTTGGCAATTGTTGTCTTACCCGTTCCTCTACTTCCAGAGAAAAGATAAGCATGAGCCACACGATGGGAACTAATTTGGTTCTTTAGTGTACGTACAATATGTTCTTGCCCAATAACATCATCAAATGTATAGGGTCTGTATTTTCTATATAATGCTAAGTAACTCATGATTTCCCCTCTCTTATTTTTACATCTTAATTTTTCTATATTATACCACAAACAACTGATTTCTTATACAGTAGGCTTTTATAGCATATCCCTCTTTTTATACCTTTTTATCTTAAAAATGTATTTTCATCATAAATACTTTTATGTAAAATTGTACCTTTCTAAAATACATTTTTCTCTATAGACATGCTCCTAAATTCCGACGAATCCATATTATGATAACTGTAACACATTAAATATCTGAGGTAGACTACTATGTTAGAATCTATACTACTTGTACTATCACTATGCGTTGATGCCTGCGTTGCTAGCTTTGCATATGGTACAAACAAAATCAAAATCCCTATTAAATCAAACCTTATTTTGACCGCTATTTCTACCATCTTTCTCATGTTAGCTCTAGGAATTGGCTCTCTAATTCAGGACTTCTTGCCTAGTAATCTTGCAAGTTATATATGTTTTTTCATTCTATTCTTATTAGGTTTTATGCGGTTATTTGAAGGCCTACTTAAAAATTTTTTAAATAAAAAGGCACTTTCTCCTAATAATATAGAAGTAACTCTCTTTAATTTTAAACTTGTACTTAATGTATACGCTGATGTAACACTTGCTGATTTGGACCATTCCAAAAGTCTTAGTTCTAAAGAAGCTCTATACTTAGGTACAGCCCTTTCATTAGATAGCTTAGTAGTTGGTCTAGGAGTTGCATTGGCACCTATTTCTTTTTTCCAAGTAACCATTTTTTCTATTCTCTTTCACTTTATAGCTATTATATTAGGTTGTTTCCTTGGAAGTAAATGTGCTGAAAAAACAAATATAGACTTATCTTGGCTAAGTGGTGTTATACTCATTCTTCTTGCCTTATTAAAAATATTCTAATCATAAATAGGTTACATACTATCTAAGTTTACATAGTATGTAACCTATTTATTTATGTCCCTTGTCTATTTCTGGTACTAAGGACAAAAATATGTAGATTTACTATCTAAAATATTGCGATTTGTTATATT
This sequence comes from Cellulosilyticum sp., assembly GCA_017941635.1. Classification (GTDB taxonomy): domain Bacteria; phylum Bacillota; class Clostridia; order Lachnospirales; family Cellulosilyticaceae; genus Cellulosilyticum. The sequence continues at coordinate 28,133 of JAGAVZ010000004.1, read as the reverse complement.
TTATGTTATATTCTATTATAACAGAATATAACATTAAAGGAGGTAGTCCATTGAGTTTTTCTAACAGTTTAACCCCTAAACCAACTCCTTCATACTATACACTACAACCAATTAATACATATGCTACTGAGTTCTCATATCCAAATAGACTTAGTATTATTTTCATTGAAAGCGGGAATGGTTATGGCAAAATCGATGATACACCTTTTGATTTTGCAGGTCCTACTGTTATTTGCCTAAATCATTTGGAACGTCTTATTCTCACACGTTCCACTAATCTTAAAGGGCATATTTTAACCTTTGCACCAACAACTATAAAAGACTATTTTACCTTTGAAAATATTAAGACTTTTGATCATTGTTTTTCTCCGACAGACATTAGTATCGCTATTAATCTTTCTATTTTTTATCAGCGTAGTAAATCTTATATAGGGCAAATTCCAATATCTGAGCCAACTATTAAGCAGCTCTATAAAATTTTAGATCAACTAAATAGATGTAATGATTCTATTGATTCTATTTCTGCTATTATTGTTGATATATTAGCTCCTATCAAGAGATTGGTACAAGCTAATGTATCTGTATCTAATGTAATTATTGCAGAAACTTCATTAGAAGTAAAAGACGTATTAATGTATCTACACGATAATTGTAAACATAAAATTACTATTCCTAAGCTTAGTAAACAATTTCATGTAAATCGTACAACGCTTAGTGATCGTTTCTTCGAAGCAACTGGAGAAACTATTATTACATATTTAAACAAATACCGTATCAACCTCGCAGCTATTATGCTTAGAGAATCTACTTCCTCTATCTCTAACATCGCTGAAGAAGTAGGTTTTAATGATACAGCTTATTTTGCAAAACTATTTAAAAAGTATATGTTCCATACGCCTTCGGGGTATAGACAACACTATGTTTCTCTATGCCACGTACACAAAACAGATGATTAATAAAAAAGCCTTCTTAATCTTTATTAAGAAGGCTTTTTTATTCTTTTATTCTTATAATAGACATTTTATTACTTTTACAAATTTAGAATCACTTACATAGATTTTAGCATCTGCCAAACGAACCATAGGTTTGTTTTTACACTTACACCCAATTATACTATACATAACAAGATTAAATATTAACTTATTTTTATATATCGAAATTTCTCCTATAGGTATACACCCTTATCTGGTTTAATAAGACTCTTAATACTTAAATCCCTCTTTCTTAAGACAAAAAAGATACTATCCTTTTCAGTCTAGTATCTTTATCATTCCGGTTATGTACTATTAAAAATTTCAATTAAAAAATTAAATCCGTGCACTTTGCTTCGACATAAAGCCACACACGTTACCTTAGTAGTTAACTCAAACTAAGCGACCTTGCGGCACATAAACGGGCTTGCTTAGTGCTGCTTCCTTCCGGACCTGACACGGTTCACAAGTGCCTATTGCGCAAGACTCAATTCTCATCGCCACTTGCTAAGGGCAGACTATACAGATTTAAGCCTCAGACAAAGCATCACTCCTGCTATAGCGGATTGCAGGTACAGGGCACCGCTACCTCCCCAGCTAGCACGGAAATTGTTTGACAATAACTTGTCACGTAAATAGTATATCTATTTTTTCGCTCTATGTCAACGTTTGTATTTTCTGACTAATTTTCTACAACTGCTTTAATTTTTGCATAATGTTTTTCATTAACATTTTTAAGAACTTGTACAATTGTTCCCATAATAAGTTGTGGATTAAAATGATTTTCATCTGCTGGGAAAAACATTGAAATTACAACACATTGGTCTTTTGTAAGAACGTATTTTACTGTTGGTAATTCTAATGCACATTCATTAAGTACTTCAAGTACTGCATGATTTTTTTCTACTGGTACATTAGATGCAAGCAAAGTTTGTAATCCAAGATATACAGAATCATTGATGTTGATTACAACTTGTTTTTTCTCTTCTCCCATTGGATATACGCTTCTGAAGAAAACCGTATCGTTATTTTCATCTTCTTTGAACATTTTTACTGTGTCCGTTTGAATCATGAAATCTCTAATTAATTTTGCTTTTTTGTGTCTTGGAAAAGTTGCCATATCTTCCTCCCATAATGTTTATTTTTTCTTCCTCATATTTTTGAAATAGGTCTTTAGTAACATGCTTGCTTCTTCTTCACAAACCCCTTCTATCACTTCACAACGGTGATTGAGTGTATCCATTTGAAGAACATTTGCCACAGAACCTGCAAATCCAGCCTTAGGACTTCTTGCCCCAAAAACGACTTTAGGGATTCTAGCTTGTACGATGGCACCGCTACACATTGGACAAGGTTCTAACGTAATATAGATGGTGCACTCCTCTAATCGCCAATCCCCTAAGAATTTAGCCGCTTCATCTATAGCAATAATTTCGGCATGCGCTAGTGGATTCTTGTCCGTATTTCTACGATTGCATCCCCTACCTATAATTTGATCTTGATATACAACAATGGCACCAATTGGTGACTCATCTAAATCAAATGCTTTATTCGCCTCTACTAATGCTTCTTTCATAAAGATTACGTCTTTTTCCATATCTTCTCCTCTATCATTCAAAACCTACTGCAATAATTTCTAGCCTATCTACATTATATAGTTAATTACAAAATCTTTCTACACTTAATTTATAGATAGTATATTTTTTCCTATCGTACAAATCCTATCATATATCTTTTTTCGATGGTTGTGATTTTATGAAGCTAATAACAAGCTTAGAATGGAACACATATTAATACTAAGCAAAAGTAATTTTAATTAAAACAAGGTGCTTCAATAAGATATAACCTTATTGAAGCACCTTGTTTTAATAGTGTTTCTATAATTCTTTAGAAACAGTCATTCATTATTATTTTTTACTATAACTTCTATGCTTTTGTAAGCTCAATTGTAATATTAGTGAATCCAAATAGCTTTCTAATATTAACGATTTCTTCATTAATCTTAGTACTATACTCATTTCTTTGAGCAGTAATGGCATTTAATGCTTCTTGTGTCTCATCATATTTGCCTTCTTTTTTAATCGTATTAATTTCATTTTCAATTTGGCTTACTTCACTTTTTACACTATTAAGCTGTGCTGTTTTTGTATCTCTTTCTTTCATCTTTTCATCAATACTATTAATATCTGAGCTAGATACCTCTACGTAGTATCCATATTCATCTCCATTTGTACCTGATTTAATACCTTGATAATAAACAGGTATTGCATCATATACACCTTCACCATTAAAGCTTGTACTTGTTAATTTAACAATGTACTTTGGATAAGATGGTTTCATACCAAATAAACCATTTCTTGGTGTAGAAGCAATATATTCATTACTTCCTGTACCTGATGCTTTTTCTATATAAAGATTCATATCCGAGTAACTTACTAATCTATCTAACGTACTTTCTAGCTTGCCTACCTCTGTCTGTAAACTTTGAAGTTCAGATTTCTTAGTCTCTAATGTTGCTATTTTATCGCCAATTTGCGCTTCAACAGCTGCTTTTTGGTTCTTTAATTGAATCTCTTCATCATCTAAAGCACTATATTGCTTACGGAATAAACAAATATTTTCATAGCTTTTCTTAAATGCAGTATAGTCATCAGCTGTAATAATCTGAGTCGTATTAAAGAATTCTACCCACTTACATAGTTCTTCCTCTGTAAGTGGTTGTGTCCTAAGTTGTTTAAAGATATTTTCCTTAGCCACCTCAGTATTGACTTTACTAATAATAAGCTGAACTTTTTCTTCTGGATTTTCACCTGTATAACTTAAAACATCATAAAGATTAAATGTAAATTTCTCAAAAGATAATTTCTCTGGATAAATACTTAAAACCTTATATAATGATTCAATAAATGCATTATCAACTGTTGGATTATTTCCATACACTAGTACTAATCCTTGCTCAAAATCTGTTACTGATAATTTGCTTACATAGTCTTTGATTCCTTCTTCGTCTATGTATTCGACCAATATATCCATCAATTCCTTACTCATTGTAAGTTTTAAGTTTTTAGCATTATACGCTTTAATAATTTGCTTTTTCCAATCCACATTAAATGTTGTAAATTGCTCTTCAAAAAAGCTTGTAAGTTCTTCTGAGTATTCTTCTTGCTCTAATAGATATTGCATCCCTTGCTCAAAGAACCAATCATCTTGAACATCCTCATTCTTTATTTGGCTTTGTAAAATAGAAAATACTCCTTCTACATTACCTTGTATTTTATAATTCAAAAATCGCAGTACATGTAAATTTGCTGTAATGAGTGCAATCAGAACAGCCACAATCACCCCTGCTAATAGGGTCCACTTATAGTTTTTTAAGGTCTCCTTAAATGTTTCCATTTGCTACTCCTTATACCTTTTTATCTTTTGTTTTTTTTCATGCCATCTATCTTTATAGGTAAAACGTTTCTATCTCTTACTTATTCATCATCCTTTTTACTCTCAAGAATCTCCCTATAACCTTTTATCATGCTAAATATCATGATTATAGCTTCTCCTGACTGTAAAAAATCTTAATTTATCTAAGTATATATAGTCCCTCATTTATTTATCCTTACATAAAACGACTTCAATATATATCAAGATTTTTAATATAAATCAATAATTTCTACATATAAAATCTTTTCATGTCGATAGATTACTTTTATTATAGATGATATGGGGTTTAATAGCAAAATGTTTATTCATATTTAAATTATAAATCTCGAGTAAATTCTTGGGATTTCTCCATGAATGATATATTATACTAAAGAAAATTAAACTAAAGGAGTCATGTTATGAAAGATTTAATTACTCTTTTTATGACCTTTGCGCGCATCGGGCTTTTTACCTTTGGTGGTGGATATGCCATGCTACCTATGCTACAAAAAGAGGTTGTAGAAAAACAGAAATGGGCAACCGAAAATGAGATTATGGATTACTTTGCAGTAGGACAATGTACCCCTGGTGTTATTGCTGTTAATACTGCTACTTTTATTGGTTACAAACAAAAAGGCATTGTAGGCGGAATTGCTGCTACACTAGGTGTTATTTTTCCTTCTATTGTCATCATCACTGTCATTGCTTCTATATTAAGTAATTTTAGTCAGTATGCTATAGTCCAAAGTGCCTTTGCTGGCATTCGCATTGTGGTCGCTGCTCTTGTACTAAATACTGTTATTAAAATGTATAAATCAGCTGTCAAAGATAAAATTGGTATTGTGATATTCCTACTTACTTTAGTATTAGGCCTTATCCTATCTCTATCACCTGTTATTTACATTATTGTAGCTGCTACATTTGGTATTCTTTATCAAAAAAGAGGAGGATTTAAAAACATATGATTTATTTAACACTCTTCTATGAGTTCTTTAAAATTGGTCTTTTTGCAATAGGTGGTGGACTAGCTACATTACCTTTCTTATATGATTTAGCAGATAAATATACCTGGTTTGATGCAACTATTCTTCCTAATATGATTGCTATCTCAGAATCTACACCTGGTCCAATCGGTGTTAATATGGCAACCTATGCTGGCTACTCGGCTGCTGGTATTTCAGGAGGTATTATTGCTACCTTAGGACTGGTTACTCCATCTATTATTATTATCTTCATTGTTGCCGGTTTTCTTGATAAATTCAAAGAAAACGTTTATGTCAAAAGTGCTTTTTATGGCCTACGACCTACTGTAGCTGCTTTAATTGGTTTAGCTGGTCTTGAAGTACTTAAAGTAACCATATTTAATATCAGCCAATATACACTTACCAAACAAATTTTAGACCTCTTTAATCTAAAAGCAATTTTATTATTCATTGCCTTTTGGTTTGCGACTAAAAAGTTTAAATGTCATCCTATTATTCTTATTATTTGTGGTGCAATTGCTGGTATTATCTTCAGCTTATAAGACACACATATATGGAAAATTATTCATATTTAAATGTAGTAGATTGTTGACGCCTACCACCTTGTTTTTACTTATTAAATCATTTATTCTAATTATGTTCTGTTTTACAATATCCTTTCTCCGAGTATGGCCATGTTATTTTCATAGCCATACTCTTTTCTATTATTTATATAAACTGATGATTTTGCATATACTAACTTTACTACCTCACTATTATATCAATTTATGCACTTATTTTGCATTTATATACACTTTATGCATAATTAAACCACTTTTATATTGCCATTTCAGCCTACATACCCTATAATGATGCTTACGTTAACATAAACATTACATTATTACAAAGAAAGGTCTACATCATGAAACATACAGATAAACATACGTCTATGACTTCAAAGTATTCCATAGTTAAATTTATACTACCTTCTTTAATGGGTATCTTTCTCTTTATGTTACCTATTCCATATGATGGGTCTATTACTATTCCTATCGCAATATTATCAGGTGGTCTTCAAAATTTACTAAGTAATTATTTGCTTTATATCTTATTTGCAACAATATTCATTTCTGCCGTAGGAAGTTTATTGACTAAGCTCTTTAAACCAAAATGCATTATAAATAGTAACTTTTTAAATGCACTATTTAATCCTACTCCAGTTTGGTTTACATTACGTATAATCGCACTTTTCTTTATTAGCGTTATTCTTTTAGTAGACCATGGTTATATGCCAGCAACACTTTTACCATATGCTGAAATGATTAGCTCTGGAGATACTGGTGGTTTAGTGCTTTCAGATTTACTCCCAGTTCTCTTCTCAATCTTCTTATTTGCAGGGCTCTTTTTACCACTGCTTTTAAACTTTGGTTTATTAGAATTTATTGGTTCTTTACTTGTAAAAGTCATGCGTCCTGTATTTGGTCTTCCTGGACGTGCTGCAATTGACTGTATTGCTTCTTGGTTAGGTGATGGGACAATTGGTGTTCTTCTTACCAGTCGTCAGTATGAAGAAGGTTTTTATACAGAACGTGAAGCTGTTGTGATTGGAACAACCTTCTCCCTCGTTTCAATTACTTTTAGCTTAGTTGTAATTAACACAGTTGGACTTGGGCACTTATTCGTTCCATTCTACTTAACTGTAACTGTTGCTAGTTTAATTGCCGCTATCATTATGCCAAAGCTACCACCTTTATCTCGTAGAAAAGATGTTCTTTATGATGGTTCATTACCTACAAAGGAAGAAGATAATAGAGACCACTCTGTACGTCAAGGTTGGAATCTAGCACTTCAAAAAGCTGATTCACAAAACTTTATTCAATGTGTTTTAATTGATGGGAGTAAAAATGTACTAGATATGTGGCTTGGCGTTATCCCTGTGGTAATGGCTGTTGGTACAATCGCACTTATGCTCGCCACCTATACACCATTATTTGAAATACTTGGTATTCCATTTATTCCATTCTTAGAATTATTAGGAATTCCAGAGGCAACTGCTGCTGCACAAACACTTATTGCAGGTTTTGCTGATATGTTATTACCAGCTGTTTTAGCTACAGGTATCCAAAGTGACATGACTCGTTTTATCATTGCTAGCGTATCTGTTACTCAACTTATTTATTTATCTGAAGTAGGTGCATTATTACTTGGATCAAAAATCCCTGTAAAGCTATGGGAGTTATTTGTAATCTTTATCGAAAGAACACTGATTACACTCCCTATCATTTCATTAATTGCACATTTTATCTTTTAGTTAATAATAAAATTTTCAAAAAGGTTATTGGATTACAATATTTTTCAATAACCTTTTTTTTTGGGATATATACATTTAATAAAATCGTTAAATTAATTTTTAAATTAAATTTTAAATAAATTCATTGCTAAATTTGTAAAAATATGTTATTCTCTTTTTAGATAAAAGTTATCTAATTAACTTAAGTAAATATAAAATTACTTTAAAGAATATATACACATTATACACTATGCAAAGATAGAGGTAGAAATCCTGTTCCCTTTAGGATTTCTACCTCTATTTTTATCTCATCTTAAATTTTCTATAATTATAAATAAAAAGAGTAAAGTATCATCTGACACTTTACTCTTTTTATTTATGATTGATTAGTTGTTAGAAACAACGCCTCTTTGAGCATCTAAAGTTACAACTGCACCTGTTTTTAAGATATCTGTTGCATTTGTTGCACCTGTAATAACTGGAATATCAAGTGAAAGTCCAACTACTGCTGCATGAGAGTTTGCACCATCTTCTTCTGTGATGATACCAGAAGCTCTTCTTAATAATGGAAGCATATCGTTGTTTGTTTTTGGCATAACAAGGATATCTCCTTCCATGAATGTAGCATTAGCTTCTTCAAGGTCTTTAGCTACGCAAAGGCTTCCACAAACAGTTTTGTTACCTACACCTGAGCCAGATGCTAAGATATTACCGATTACTTCAACTCTAAGCATATTGGTTGTACCTGTCACACCTACTGGTAAACCACTTGTGATAACAACTAACTCACCTTTGTTAACCATACCTGTGTGTTCAGCAACTTCAAGTGCTTCTGCAAATAATTCATCTGTGCTTTGTTTTTCATCCATTAATAATGGTCTTACACCCCACATTAATGCCATGTGACGGTATACGCTTTCAGATGTTGTACAACCTAAGATTGGACAGTTTGGTCTAAATTTAGAAATCATTCTAGCTGTACGACCTGATTTTGTTACTGTAACGATTGCTGCAGCATTTAAGTCGTGAGCTGTTGTACAAGTAGCACGAGAAATAGCACTTGTTACGTTTGCAGAAACATCTGCACCTTTATTTGTGAAACGTTTTACATAGTCGATATCTGCTTCTGTTTTAAGAGCGATACGAGCCATTGTTTGTACTGCTTCAATTGGGTAAGCACCAGCAGCTGTTTCACCAGAAAGCATGATTGCACTTGTACCATCATAGATAGCATTAGCAACGTCACTGATTTCCGCTCTTGTTGCACGTGGGTTTTTCATCATAGAGTCAAGCATTTGTGTAGCTGTGATAACTTGTTTACCAACTGCTACAGTTTTCTTGATAATCATTTTTTGGATAGCTGGTACTTCTTCACCAGGAATCTCTACACCCATGTCTCCACGAGCAACCATGATACCGTCAGATACACGGATGATTTCATCAATGTTATCTACACCTTCTTGATTTTCAATTTTAGAGATGATTTGGATTGAGTTACATTTGTGCTCTTCTAAGATTTTTCTGATTTCAAGAACGTCATCTGCACATCTAACGAATGATGCAGCAATGAAATCATAACCTGTTTTGATACCAAAGATAATATCTGAACGGTCTTTTTCACTTAAATATGGCATTGAAAGACGTGTATCTGGTAAGTTAACACCTTTGTTGTTTGATAAAGCACCATCATTCATAATGCTACATACGATATCTGTACCATCTACGATTTCATCTACCACTAATTCAATTAGACCATCGTCTAAAAGAATACGTCCGCCAGCTTTAACGTCATTTGGTAAGTTTTTGTAAGTTACAGAAACGATATCTTGAGTTCCTTCGATATCTCTGCTTGTTAAAGTGAATTTTCCACCTTTTGTTAATTGGATTTTACCATCCTTGAATTGGCATACTCTTACTTCTGGCCCTTTTGTATCTAATAAAGCTGCAACTGGTAAGCCTAATTCTTTTCTAATTCTGTCAACACGATCAAATGTTTCTTTGTGACTTTCATGTGTTCCGTGAGAGAAGTTAAATCTAGCTACATCTAACCCTTCTAACATTAATCTTTTTAATACACTATCATCAGCTGTTGCTGGTCCTAGAGTACATACAATTTTAGTTTTTCTCATATTTATCTTTCTAGTCTCCTTGTAAGATTTGCGATGTGATATCTTTCTCGACATTTTTCGTGCCTATTATATCATATTCTAGTTACAATTTATATAGTTATAATGTAACAATATTAGTTTTTTAAACAATCCTTATTTATACTTAGAATTACATGTACTTAATATCTCTGCTATTATTTTTTACTTTATTAACGTATTTAACCGAGTTTCTATAAACTTTTATAGTTATTTTTTTACAAATGACTCTATAAATTTTGTTTTTATTTGTATGCATTATTCCATAAATTACCTAAAAAATCGCCAAAAAAGACTTACTTATCTCAGAGCAAATTGCTCTTTGAGTAAGTAAGTCCTATCTATTATTCTATATCCTTTTCCATTGCAGATACGAATGTACATGCTGCAATATCACCTGATACGTTTACTGATGTTGTACACATATCTAAGATTCTATCGATTCCTGCAATTAATGCAATTGCATCAAGTGGTAATCCTACTGAAGAAAGTACCATTGTCATCATAACGATTACTGTTCCTGGAATAGCTGCTGCACCAACAGAAGCTAATGATGCTGTAATAACAATAATTGCTAGTTGTGTAATGCTAAGGTCTACACCATATATTTGAGCAATAAATACTGCACAAGCAGATTGATAAATTGCTCCTCCGTCCATATTGATTGTAGATCCTAAATTAAGTACAAAATTTGCTACTGTATCTGATACACCTAAACCTTCTTTTGCACACTTCATTGAAATTGGAAGTGTTGCTGCACTACTTGCTGTTGTGAACGAAAATACCTGTGCTGGTAAAATTGTTTTGTAGAAGTGAATTGGATTTTTCTTTCCGAATACCTTAACACTCACTGCATAGACTGCTAATTGTGCAAAGCATCCGATAACAATTACAATAATAAGTTTTACTAAAGTCCAAATGATTCCTGTCTCATTATTTGCAATAACATCAGCAATTAATGCTAATACTGCAATTGGAGCTGTTTTCATAATAAGTTCTACAATTTTATAAATAACCGATACACATTGATTGTTAAACTCTTTAACTTGTTTTGCCTCATCACCTAATAATGTAATAGCAACACCTACAAAAATAGCAACAATAACAACTTGAAGCATATTTCCTTCAACGAATGCTTTAAAGATATTTGTTGGTACTAACCCAACAATAAGCGACGCAAAAGTAGCTTGCTCTCCTGCTACAAAACCATCTGTTGGTGCCATTACGCCTTTACCTGGGCCAATGAGTGTTGCTAATACAACCCCAATAAGTGCTGCAATAAGCGTTGTACATGCATAGTAAATTAACGTTTTCTTACCAAGGAAGCCTAATTTACTCATATCTCCCACATTTGTAATACTTGCAATAAGTGTTGTAAATACTAATGGTACAATAATCATTTTAAGTAAACTTAAGAAGATTGTGCCTATAGGCTGAATAATATTTTCTAACAGAAAGACTAACTCAAACTGCTTAATTACGACCCCCAATATTATCCCTAGAATCAAACTAATAAAAATCTTTGTTGATAGATTCAGCTTTTTCATTTCTCATCTCCTTACTTTTTTAGTATTCACTATATCGGAAATTTATCATTTTTTCAAGAAAAAGTTTTATTTTACCCTAATTGGGTATAATCTCCTATATAATTTGTCCATACTATCTCTGTAAATTTTACAACTACTTAGGAGGTACCTATGAAAGCGCATGTAGATAAAGATACTTGTATTGGATGTGGACTTTGTCCATCTATTTGCCCAGATGTATTTGCAATGGATGATGATGATGGAAAAGCTAAATCTATTGTAAATGAAGTACCTGATGAGCTTCAAGATGACGCCGAAGAAGCTGCCGCTTCTTGTCCAGTAGAAGCCATTACTGTAGAGTAGTTTTACGTACTCCATTTTGAACACAAAAAATAGGACAGTTTATATGCTGCCCTATTTTTATTCTATCTTACCTTCTTCAACTTTTCTTTTCTCTTCAGATATTACGCCTTTTAGATGCAATGCTTTTGTCTTTAATCTAAGAGATACGCTTCGATCCACTACAACAAAACTAATCCATTGCATTGCCTTATCATACTGTTTCATTCTTCTATAAATATCTGCAATAATATAGGCTGTCGTAAGCTCTCCTAGTTCAAAGATTGGAAATCTCTCATTCTGATAGGCATTTTCAAATCCAGTCAAAGCATGTTGCAAGAACAATTCTTCCAGTGCCTTTTCTTTCATATCTCGATACAACCATGCTAATTTTAAGCAAATATATCCTTTTTCTCCATCTTTGGCTTTTTTCACATAACTATTTAATAAAACCAACTTATAACGTAATACGCCATCTTTTTCTGTTAAAATTGGTGGATAATGATGTGGCTTATAACGTGTACAAATTTGTTCTTTAATCCATCTGATTTGGCTTGTTGTGAGCATATTAAAATTCTTACTTAGTGCTGCATAACCACAATTTTCACATACGATACATTCATATAACAATGGATTTACTACATCATAATTTGCCTTTAAATCTAAATCTGTTGTTAATAATCTATTTTTACCCGAACGAATGGCTTTGGCTTTGAATTCCTTAGTACATACAGGGCATATATACGATTTATCATATAGTACCTCTTCAATACTAATCTTCTTCTTATTCATTTCTCTTTCTTTTTCGCTCGGCTCTTGCTTCGGTGGGAACAAGTCCACCTTATCTAAGTTTTCAAACCCTATTTCTTTTAATTCTTCAAATATATTTATCACTCAAACCACTACCTATTCACAATCCCTATTTTATTCTATTCTTTCAACATACTGATGTAAGGTTAATTTTATGTCATTTTATATTGAACTAACTTTCCTCAAGTTATTATTATGATTTTCACAATAACATTATCTACCAATGGTAGAAATTCTTTCTTTGTATTATATGTATCGACTATAACCAGTAATATATTAAGCAAAGCATTATTCACTCATCTATAATATACTACATAAATTATACCATGGAACTTTCCGACAAAATTAACCATTCTTTCGACTTTGTTGCCATCTTTATCATAATTTCTTATCAATTTATTTCTTTATAAATAGCAATCTAAATATATTATCTATTACTTAAGTTTATCTAATCAATCTTCTGGCAAGAAAAAAGGACTGTAGCCTACTTATACTACAATCCTCTTGTTCTATCTCTTTACTACTACAATATAAACTACTTACTATAAACTACAAACAACTGTCCCCTCACTGCCTTGAGCACCATTTATCATTAAATGAATACCATCTGTTTCAGTTGTATATGTTGCGCCTTGCACACTGCTTACTTGACTAATTCCTTTTAGAATCATTGTCCAGTCTTTGCCACTACCTTTATACTGCATTGTAATAGTTTCATCTTGTTTTAAAATAGCTACTGTAAGTTCTTTTTCCTCTGCCATATTAATAACCTCTGTTTGTACCATTTTTCCTTCTTCAAGCTGATATGCCATAATCTTTACATCTTGTGCATAGTCATAATCTGCTTTATTTTCCTCGTTACCTACTGCAATAAGGCTATTTGGTCTTACGAGCATTGGAATACTTAAATAGCTATGTTTTTCTTTAATCCATCTACCACCTTCAATAATTTCATCTGTTAGGTAATTTGTCCATTTGCCTTCTGGTACATAATATTTTGCGATACCTTCGTCATTAAAAATAGGTGCTACTAAAATATTATCCCCTAACATATATTGTTTGTCTAAATACATACAACTTGGGTCATCCTGAAACTCTAAAATCATAGCTCTCATGGTGGATACACCTGTCTTTGCTGTATCAGATGCAGATTTAAACAGGTATGGCATAAGACGACATTTTAATTTGGAGAAATATCTTACTACATCTACTGACTCCTCATCGTATAACCATGGTACACGATAAGACGAACTACCATGCAGACGGCTGTGAGAAGAAAGAAGACCAAAGGCTGCCCAACGTTTGTAAACATCGGCTGTTGAAGTGCTTTCAAATCCACCTATATCATGACTCCAGAAACCAAATCCTGAAAGACAAAGTGATAATCCACCTCGAAGACTCTCTGCCATCGATTCATAGTTTGCTTCACAGTCCCCACCCCAGTGAACAGGGAAACTTTGACCACCAGCTGTCGCACTCCTAGCAAAGAGAACGGCTTCTTTCTCACCTTTCTTTTGCTTGATAAGTTCAAATACTGTCTTGTTATAAAGTTGTGTATAGTAATTGTGCATTTTAATAGGCTCTGCCCCATTAAAGTATGCAATATCTTGAGTTGGAATTCTCTCACCAAAATCTGTTTTAAAACAATCCACACCCATATCCAATAAATGTGCCAATTTTTCTTGATACCATTTGCAAGCTTCTGGATTAGTAAAATCTACAATACCCATTCCTGGTTGCCATAAATCAAACTGCCACACATCTCCATTTTTTCGTTTGATAAGATAGCCCTTTTCCATTGCTTCATCAAATAAGCTAGACGCCTGACCAATGTAAGGATTAATCCATACACAAATCTTAAGTCCTTTCTCTTTCATGCGTTTAAGCATTGCTACTGGTTCTGGGAACACTTCATCATCCCAAGTAAAATCACACCAGTGGAAACCTTTCATCCAAAAACAATCAAAATGGAAAACTTGAAGAGGAATATCCCTAGCTGCCATTCCATCTACAAAACCTGTTACTGTTTCTTCATCATAGTTTGTAGTAAATGAAGTTGTAAGCCAAAGGCCAAAAGACCATGCAGGTGGAAGTGCTGGTTTGCCTGTTAAATTCGTATAGTTTACTAAAACATCCTTCATTCTATCGCCAGCAATAATATAGTATTCAAGCGCTTGCCCTGGTACACTAAATTGAACCTTTGTTACTTTCTCAGAACCCACTTCAAAAGAGACATTTTCTGTATGATTTACAAATACACCATAGCCTCTATTACTAATATAAAATGGAATACTCTTATAAGATTGTTCTGTAGATGTTCCGCCATCACTATTCCATGTCTCTATTGTTTGACCATTCTTTACAAATGGTGTGAAACGCTCTCCTAAACCATAAATAAGTTCGTCTACTGATAGGCCTAATTGTTCTCTCATATAGGCAGAATCTACGTTTTCATTTAGAAATTCAGTATCATAAGATTTAATATACGCTGCACTTTTTCCCCTACTAGAAGTTAAATATTTACCAGCTCTAGAAACAGTCATCTCAAATTCCTTATCATTTTTCATAACAAGGCTCATTTCTCCACTTATAACTTCTATCCCATTTGCATTTCTTACTACTTCTATTGGTTGTTCTTCTGTATGTAATTTAAAATTTGGTTCTTTTACCTTCCCACCCTTATAGTGACTGATACGTACTTTAAACACATCTTTTAGTGGAGAGGAAATTTCATACGTTAAAACTGGGCCACTTAATGTATCTCCTCTTGTATTAATAAATTGACAAGGTGTAATAATCTCTACACTTTTTTCTTTTTTGTTTACTTCAAAAACTTCTTTTGGACTAGATACTTCAAGACCTAGTTGATTAAGCCAACATCCATTACTAAATTTCATACTAATCCACTCCCATCAAATATAATTTTTCCTATTTATGATATTTACCTTTACTCTCATAAGTATTACTTTTTTATTTTATCTAGTTTTATAAAGTTACACCATGTCATATCTTTTCTAATTCATGTAGTATTTCTTCTTAATTTTTTAGATTTTCTTCTAGCTTATATTTTCACACTCATTCACCATAAAGATGAATACTCTACAAATAGAAAGAGTGTCGCAAAAATGCGTATACTCCCTTTATCATTCGCTATGAACTAACTTGTTTTCTATCATAGTCTACCCCATCTGGATGACCATTCTTCCCAGTGAGCAATATGCTACTTTCATTCCTACTCATTTTTTGCATCTGGATTATGCCTATCCCTATAACCTCCATATCAAAGGCTTTCTTCATTAAGCTGGATATACTCTTTATTAATATTACCAAATATCATACCACCTAAAGACCCATTTCCAATAGGTAGTGCTTCATCCCACTTATTCGCTGGTCTGTTATACCAGAGCACTTAATCTAACATCCAATTCCCCCTTATAAAACAATTTATAATTCCAATGATATATTAGTTAGAATATTGAGACAATTATTGTTTTATTTTTAACATATTTTTATTTACTGCCTCTTCTCTACATTGAACTGTATACCGAAAATTAAATCAATTTATATATTTTAAAAAAGATTTTTTTAGTTTTCTAACGTATTATATATGTAACGTTACACTAAATTCTTGCAGAAAGGATACTTATAAATGAATGATGCTCAAATTATAAAAGCTTTTAAAGCACATGATACCAATAAAATTCATGACACAATTAATAACTATAGCCCCTTACTTTTCTATGTTGTTCAAAATATCCTAAGAGATAAGGGCAGTACGGAAGATATTGAAGAATGTGTGGCTGATGTTTTTATTTATCTTTGGCAACACCCAGACTATTTTAATTCGCGAAAAGGAACGCTTAAAAATTACCTTTGTCTTATTGCCAAAAGTAAGGCATTAGATTGTTATCGAAAACTTAGTAAATCAGAAGACTTACATATTCCTTTAGACTCTCTTACTTCCGAGGATAACGGTTCTTCCTATTTCAATCTAGGCACTAGTCCAATCTTTGCTCAATATGAATATGAAGATCTATATAAAATATTAGATATTCTCTCTCCCGAGGATAGAGAAATTTTACTTAGAAGATATATTGGTGGCGAAAAGCCTTCACATATTGCTAAAGATTTAGGCGTTCCAACTAAAAGCATTGTCAACAACCTCTATCGTAGTAAAAATAAACTAAAAACGCTTATAACATCAGGAGGTAACCTATGAAATCAGATACATTTTATACCAAATGTGAACAAGAAAATATTGACCGTATCACTGCTTTAGTGAATCAAAAAATGGCTCATTCTAAATTAAATGGTAGCCCATCTAGAAAATCCTTTATCGGCATTAAAAGACTAGTACTTGTTGCAACGCTTACTGCTTGCTGTTTATCTACCTTAACTTTTGCAACCAATATCGATTTACCTGCTTTTCTTAAACAAGCTTATAATCAACTATTTCCTAACGAGTCTATGGCAGATGTAGCACTTAATGCTATGCAACCACTAGAGGGAAGTTGTATTTTTGATGGCATCAAAGCTCAACTTATTGGTTATGTACGTGATAATGATGTACTTTATGTTACTTTTTCTTTACAAGACCTAGAGGGTGACCGTTTAGATGAATCGACCTTTATTTATAATTATAGTCTAGCCGGCTACAACTCTGAGCAATTTGAGCCTTATGGTACTAATTATGTTGAAGGCTTTAATTCTGGTGTTAATATTCTACATACCTCTCCAATTAATGAAGAAGATATGACACTTGTAAGCTATGATGCTACTACTAAAACAGCTATCTTTAATTATCGTTTTATGAGTCACGAAAACCCTAATTTCCTTGAAAATGGTAGTCGTGAATTTCTCAAAACACTAGAACTTACACTACATTTGATTGCTTCTGGTGCTAAGGAAGGCGAGGCTTCTTTAGACCTTAGTGAACCTCTATCCTATGAAAGCTATACGCCCCCTACCATTCAAGCAGACTTTGATGACTTTAGAAGAAATGGCTATGTAGGTTACTGTGAAGAGCTTCAAACATTTTTAGCCCCTGATGCCATACGTCGTCCGCTACTTAATGTGCCAGGCGTTGTTCTCTCTAATTGTGGAATTATTGATAATCGTCTACATGTGCAAATTAAATATGAACGACCAACAGATATTTCCATTAATCGTATTTTAGATATGACTTTAAAATCTAGTCAAAAGGTATGGGATGCTAATAGAGAAGTTTATTTAAAAGATGGGGAGTATACAGGAACTGTTTGCCGATTTATGACAAGTGGTAACTACTATGCAGAGTATATCTTTGATTTACCAGCTGACTATACGCTAGATGACTTAGAGCTTGTTTATTATTATCGCACTTATGATTATATTATAGGAATGTCTCCAAATGATTATATAAACCTTCATGAATCAGAAGCAAGTAAGGCACTCTGGAAACTTCAGTTTAATCCAAGTGTCTCACTAGAAGAAATGCCTATTCCTTTTAAATTAAAATATAATGGAGAGCTTATCAAAGAATGTACTGCTTATGCCTCCCTAATTGGCTTAATGCTCCCAGAGTCACCTGATTTTTATTGTAATTTATATTACGAGACCTTTAACCAAAAGATGCAGCTTATTATTCAGTTTAAAGATGGATCAAAAAAATATATCCCTATTCATGAAATATATGGTTTTACTAAACCTGACGAGACAGGAAAAACAAAACTCTTATTCTCAGACTTAATTGATATAAGAACTGTTGAAGTTATAACCTTAACAAGTAAATAGCATAAAAAAAGCGGTTATTCCTTATCATTAAAGTAAAATGCTTTCCTCCAAAAGAGCATTTTATTTAGGAATACCGCTTTTAAGTTGCCCTATTTTGTTTAATCCAGTAACTACCCTTACGCTAAATACGCATCATAATCTTATACTTTGTCTAGTAGAATCCATCTATCTAAATATCATTATTCTGTATTATCCTAGACTTCTCCATTCATTTACGCTTCATGATGCAATAAATAAAAACTACGAATTTCCACTTCATTACCTGCTAAATTTCCTTGACAAAGTTCACTCTTTCCACCACCTTTACCATTAAACTCAGCAGTTAAACATTTATTGAGTGGACGTACATCCATTGCTTTTGCACCTAAAGCATATTTAAGATTTCCCTCTTCACCTGTTAACACCAATACTTTTTTATCTGTTTTTTCCATAAGCATTAAGCACAATCTACGAAGGGCATCTCCTACTAAGTCTTTTTCATAGATACAAATAGCTGGTTCTTCACTTGCTAAATAATTTACCGATTTTAATTCCATCAGCTCATTTGTTAGACTTGCAACTTTTTGCTTCATTTCTGCTAATTCCTCTTGAACCTTTGATAGATTACTTGTAATAATCTCTGGCTTAGCCGAAAGCATTTTTGAAACCTCAGCAATAATCTCTTGTTTTTGCTGAACATCCTTAAGCGCTCTTTTACCACATAGCATAGTAATTCTTGTGCCACCTCTATGACGGTCTACCCCTATGCACTTAATAATACCAATTTCACCTGTCATTTTTACATGTGTTCCACAACAAGCACACGTATCATAATCTGGCACTGTTACTAATCTTACATCCCCTACTAAATCTAACTTAGAACGATATGACTTTTCTTTAATTTCTTGGTCATTATAAATCGTACAATCAATAACTAAGTTTTTATAAACAGATTCATTGGCTAATGTTTCAAGCTCCTCTACTTGCTCTTTTGTTAACTCTCCATCAAAGTCACAAGTCATATAATCCCCACTTAAATGAAATCCAACATTATTATAGCCATACTTGGCATTGACAAGCCCTGAAAAATATGTTCCCCACTATGCTGTTGCATAAAATCAAAGCGTCTTTCAAAATCGATGTTTCCCTCTACCATACTACCTATTTCTAAGGCTTTATCTACCACATGATAAATCACTTCATCTTTTATAAACACATAACTTACCTTTGCATCTCCTAATGTCCCCATATCAGCAGGTTGTCCACCACCTTCTGGATAAAAAGCAGTTTGGTCTAGTACGACTTCTATGCCGTTTTTACCTTCTTCACAGCTTAGTACTTTGCCTGTAAATTTTGTCATATATGCATCTTGATAATATAGTTTTTGAGTCATTTTCTTGCTCCTTCCATCTCAATAAGTATAGCTTACTGCTTTATATGCAAAAAAGAAAGTCTATAATTCCACTACTAATTAGAATAGCTCCCTATGATTACTTCTTCTATCAAAAGCAACCATAGGGAGCTATATCCCCTCATAAAAAATTTCCTATAGACTTACTTCCGCTTCAACACCATAATGGTCCGAAATAATTTCTTTATGAATACCATTAAAAATAACCTTTGAACTTACTACCTCAATTTTTTTACTGACTAAAATTAAGTCGATACGAAGGTCTACCTTATTGCCTTCCCATCCTACAATCTCGCCTTGAACGGTAGCTCCACTATCTTTTTTCTTCGCCAAAGTATAAGTATCCCAAAGTCCATGTGCCATGATATAGTCATAACCTTCTTCTCGGATATTGGCATTATTATTAAAATCACCTAATAAAAATGACAATCTATCTTCTCTTATCTCTTTATGTAATGCTTCCCATTGGGGCTTAAAAGGTTCAATCTCATCATGCCACCAACCTAAATGACATGAATATACATCTATTAACTCTTCATGATACTTGGTTGTAATCCTTACAATATTTCTCTTTTTAGGTGATGTATGTTCTGCATTTTGTGAAATGGTAAAGACATATTTCTCTAAAATTGGTGTTTTAGATAAAATACAAAGCCCTTCTTCATAATATTCTCTAAGTGTTTTCGCTGATTGCCAATAGCTATAGTACCTTGGAGCACCTTGTTTTTCAATCTCTTGTAAAAGCACCACCATATAGTTATTGATTCTTAAATGACTTCCTTCCATAAGGGGTGCATCTAGCATTTGATTTACTTCTTGAAGAGCTATAATATCATAATCTCTTTCAATAATCGTCTTTGCTAAATAGGCAATCTTTTCATCTGAATTTTCTTCTCTCCATGCATGGCTATTTAATGTTAATACTTTCATATAGTATCTCCTTGTTCATTTACATCTTATCTATTCTCGCCTTATATCTAATTGTTATTTTCAAAATCTATATCTAGGGTAATACTTTATCACATAAAAATAAAGCATAGATTTCTTTATTCATTATTTTACTCCTAATATTTTTTAAGCAATAAGCAATTTTGTACAATTTATTTTTTGTCATTTAGTATATGCCCTAATCAAAAAAATAACCATCTATAAGTCTCTATTTTCCTAGACCTATAGATAGTTATTTTAATTGTTAGCTTTTATTTAATTGATTTAGCTATCTTAATCATTTCTTCTCTACTTATATCATCGTGAATAGACATTAATGTATAAATCGTATCTTCTGTTTCCCAAGTTAAACTATTGTCAAACATTAATCCTTTTACGCCATTAATATCAACTTCTACAATTTCATCATATGTACAAGTCTCATATTGTGCTCCCTCACGTTTCTCACGTACATCCATATAAACAGCTCTTTCCCCTGCTGAATTAATAAACTCAATTCCAATGCCCATTTCACAATAAATATTTGCTTGACTAAATGTAACACCTTCTGTTAAATAAGTTGGCATTTTAACTTCAAACGAAGTATAATCATTGATTTTATCTACTTCGGTGACAATTGGATACTCTTCTTCTTCTTCTTCATTACCAAATTTTTCTATATACTCTACCTCTGTATATGGACAATCATCAATCACTGCAATAATAGGTTCCCCATCTTTATTATATACATCTTCTAAATACATAGGTAAGTATTCAAGTTCTTTGCCTTCTGCATCAAAGATTTTCCCTTTACATCCTTCTGGTACTTCTCTTAATGTTTCTTGTTGTTTTTGTTTTTCTTTTTCTTTATCAATCTGTACTACAGAAGAATATCCTGTTGTAAATCTATCTTTTATACTACTTATAATTTCCTCAGCTAAAGCTGTTTGAGATATACCCACACCTAATACTGCTACCATACTTGCAACTGCTATCATTTTCTTTAAAGATTTTCCTTTTTTCATTTTTTCATTCTCCCTTTCTTGTTCAATTTGCGCCATAAACGTACTTCGCAACTTATCTTCATTTATATTTTCACAAACTTTATCATCCCATAATGCTTTACCTATACTTAATAACTCATCATATTCCTCAGAAGATGTACCTTGCCTTTCAAATTTATCCCCTGATATATATTGATCTAGTTCCTTGTTAAATTGTGTTTCTAAGCTTTTCTCAGACATAGGACATCCTCCTTTTCCATTTCTTTTTTAAGTTTTTTCATACTACGATATAAAATGCTTCCTATATTGGTTTCTGATAGCTCTACAATTTGGGCGATTTCTCTATTGGTTAATTCTGCCCCAAATTTAAGTGCTATAATGTTTTTTTCTCTTTCATTTAAGCGGTTAAGTGATTGGCGAAGCTTTGAATTTCTCTCATCTGTTACAATATATTCTTCTGGTGTCTGCCTATTAGAAATCAGTTCCATAATGGTTTCTAGTGGAGCAAACTGATGTTTTTTCTGCTCTCTAAAATAATTGTTTAAGCTATTTCTAGCAATTGTAAATAACCAAACTTCAATAGGTGCTTTCTCATTTGAATAGCTTGTTCTATTTTTAATGACCTTTTCAAAGACCTGACTTGTTAAATCCTCTGCCACACTTTGATTCTTAATTCTATAATAGAAATAGCTATATACTTTCTTATGATAATCTTCAAACACTTGGATTAAATCCAATTCATTATGTAAATCATATGTCCTTTCTTGGTGCATGCAGCCCATTTTTTCACCTCTTTATCTTCTATTCCCTTAGCTAAGTTACATCTATTAATACACTAAACTCATTTAAGTATCACATATTTTTTTAAAAATTTTAACATTTTATATTTTTATTTATACCTAAAAATAAGGGATGTAGCTCATTTGCTACATCCCTTATTTTCTAATTAGATGCCATTTTCTTGTAAGATGCTAACCTTGCTTTTGAATTTTCTTCTGCTAATTCAAATAACTCCTCAGCTTGCTCTGGGAATTGTTTTGCAAGAGATGCATATCTTACTTGCCCCATGATAAATTCTCTAAAGCTTGCTGTCGGCTCTTTAGAATCTAGTGTAAATGGATTCTTACCTGCTTCTACATCTGGGTTGAAGCGGTACAAATGCCAGTAACCAGCTTTAACTGCTTGGTCTTCATTGGCTACGGTGCGACCCATACCTTCTTTAAGTCCATGGTTAATACATGGTGCATAAGCAATAATGATAGATGGTCCTTGATGTGCTTCGGCTTCCATAATAGCTTTAAGGAATTGATTTTTATCTGACCCCATAGCAACTTGTGCCACATAGACATTACCATAACTCATCATCATCATACCAAGGTCTTTTTTACGTGTTTTCTTACCTGATGCTGCAAATTTTGCAATAGCAGCTGTTGGTGTTGCTTTGGAAGATTGACCACCAGTATTAGAGTAAACCTCTGTATCAAATACTAATACATTCACATCTTCACCTGATGCCATCACATGGTCTAATCCACCATAACCAATATCATATGACCAACCATCTCCACCTAGCATCCATACTGAACGTTTGATGAGATAATCCTTCTTGTCTTCAATTTCCATCATTAAAGCTCTAGCTAATGGGTTGGATACTTCTGCCTGTTCTAATACTTCCATAACCTTTTGACTTGCCAGTTTAGATGCTGTGCCATTTTCTTTATTTTGTAGCCATTCTTCACATACAGCTTTCACTTCTGGCTCAATATTAGGAATAGCGATGACTTGTTTCATGGTTTCCGCAATCTTATTACGTATCTGCTTAACACCTAGGCACATACCAAGTCCATATTCTGCATTATCTTCAAAGAGTGAATTTGCCCATGCTGGTCCATGACCTTTGCTATTGGTGGTATAAGGTGTACTAGGTGCAGAACCACCCCAAATAGAAGAACATCCTGTGGCATTAGCAATCATCATACGGTCTCCAAAGAGTTGTGTAATGACCTTAATATAAGCTGGTTCCCCACAACCTGCACAAGCTCCTGAGAATTCAATAAGTGGTGTCTTAAACTGGCTGTTCTTTACATTCATAGGTAAGTTCAAATCATCTTTACTACTTACTTTATTTATTGCGTAATTCCAATTCGCTTCTTCTGCTCTTACTTGAGATGCAAGCGGTTTCATGACTAGTGCTTTATTCTTAGCTGGACAGATGTCGGCGCAGTTTCCACATCCTGTACAATCAAGTGGACTGACTTGCATACGATAACTATAACCTTCTAAACCTTTTCCAATAGCTTTCCTTGTATCAAAGCTAAGAGGTGCTGCGTCTTCTTCCTCTTTTGTTAGAAGAACAGGACGAATGGTAGCATGTGGACAGATGAATGCACATTGATTACATTGAATACAATTCTCTACTTGCCATTCTGGTACATTGATGGCAATACCACGTTTTTCATAAGCTGCTGTACCCGATGGAAATGTACCATCTTCCACACCATTAAAGGCACTAACAGTAAGGCTATCCCCTTCTTGAGCATTCATTGGACGTAGGATTTTAGTAATAAATTCTGGTTCATCCTCTTTGCTACTTACTTGGTCTTCTGCATTTTTCCAAGTGCTAGCTACTTCAATCTTAACAGCTGATTCAAAACCTTGATCAATGGCTGCATAATTCATATTAACAATCTTTTCGCCCTTCTTACCATAAGCTTTAACCACTGCTTCTTTTAGATAAGTAATGGCCTCTTTTTCATCAATAATCTCAGCTAGTTTAAAGAAAGCAGCTTGCATAATCATATTGATGCGATTACCAAGTCCAATCTCTGCAGCAATTTTAGTTGCATTAACGGTATAGAAATTAATTTCATTTTCAGCCATATAACGTTTCATTTTTGCTGGGAGATGTTCCTCTACTTCTTTCTCATCCCAAATACAGTTAAGGACAAAAGTACCACCTTTTTTAAGTCCTTTTAAAACATCATACTGATTTACATAGGACTGATTATGACAAGCAATATAGTCAGCCTCATCAATCAAGTACGGTGAACGAATAGGTGTATCTCCAAAACGTAAGTGCGAAATGGTTACACCTCCTGATTTTTTGGAATCATATGCAAAATAAGCCTGTGCGTACTTATCTGTATGATTACCAATAATCTTAATGGCTTGCTTATTGGCACCTACTGTTCCATCTGAGCCCAATCCCCAAAACTTACAACGTACCGTACCTGGCTGTGCAATCTTTAACTCATCTTTTAATTCTAATGATTTATGAGTGACATCATCTACAATACCCACTGTAAAACCATTAATAGGATTATCGCTTACTAAGTTATCAAATACTGCCTTAATGTGAGTTGGTACAGTATCTTTTGAACCAAGTCCATAGCGTCCACCAATAATCATTGGTACATTGGATTGACCATAAAATGCACTACATACATCCAAATAAAGTGGTTCACCTACTGCCCCTGGCTCTTTCGTACGATCTAATACACAGATACGTTTTACAGTCTTAGGAATAGCAGCTAAAAGATGCTTACTAGAAAATGGTCTATAAAGATGAACTTTAACCGCTCCATATTTAGCTCCTTTTGCATTTAACGCTTCAACAACTTCTTCAATAGTCTCTGTGACAGAACCCATAGCAATAATGATTTCTTCAGCATCTGGCACACCTACATAATTAAATAGGCTATAATTTCTACCTGTTAAGTGATTCATCTGGTCTATGTACTCTTCTACAATAGGTACTAATGCTTCATAAAACTTATTTGCTGCCTCTCTTGTTTGGAAATAGATATCTGAATTTTGAGCTGTACCACGTGTTACTGGATGATTAGGTGAAAGTGAACGATCTCTAAAGGCTTTTAATGCTTCCATATCTACCAAGCTTGCTAAATCCTGATAATCTACTGCCTCTACTTTTTGAATTTCATGAGAAGTTCTAAATCCATCAAAGAAATGTACAAATGGCACACGTCCTTTGATTGCTGCAAGATGGGCTACTGGAGCAAGGTCCAATACTTCCTGAACAGAACCTGTAGCAAGCATTGCACAGCCTGTTTGTCTTGTCGCCATAACATCTTGATGGTCACCAAAAATATTTAAGGCCTGTGCTGCAATTGCTCTGGCACTTACATGGAATACGCCTGGAAGAAGTTCCCCTGATACCTTGTACATATTAGGAATCATAAGTAGCAACCCCTGTGATGCTGTAAAAGTAGTCGTTAAGGCACCTGCCTGAAGGCTACCATGAAAAGCACCTGCTGCACCTGCTTCAGATTGCATTTCTACTACATTAACAGTTTGGCCAAAAATATTCTTTCTTCCATTTGCTGCCCACTCATCTGTTACCTCCGCCATTGTAGAGGAAGGAGTAATTGGATAGATTGCTGCAACATCTGTAAATGCATAAGCCACATATGCTGCAGCAGTATTTCCATCCACTGTCATGATTGTTTTTCCCATCTATATCTCCCCTTTTCATTATTAGCTCTAAGAATAAAATGATTTTCTTTTGTTTTACTATAGCCAAGCTCAATTTTGTCTCTAATTATTTTATTCACGATAGTAAGTTATCATGTCTAAATCCTTTTATAACTACTACATTTATAGAAATTTTAACATTATTTATTTCTTTCCATATATCTTTTGATTCCCTCAAAAGTTTCACTGCTAATAATATGTTCCATCCTACAAGCATCTTTCTCTGCAATCACTTCACTTACACCTGCTATTTCTTTAAAGAAGTCTGTTAGAATATGATATTTCTCATAGATTGCAATTACTTTATTCTCACCTGATTCCCCTAACATCTGTCTTGCTACCCCTTTCTATCTCAAAGTCTCTCTTGTCACACTTTAACTAATGGCCTTGTCCATAAACATCGCATATTAAAATGCTCAGCATATTTTACATCTTATAGTGTATGTTATATTCAGTTTAATATAGCACCTTACTTTATTTAATATAAAAGGTCTGTTACAGGCTTAAATCATACCCATAACAGACCCTTTTTAATTGTAACTGCAGACTCGTAGTCATCATGTAGTATTGTATCGAATCCTACTACAACTTGCTCTTCTGCTAGATGCCATCCCTCCATAAGACCAACAGAGTAATCATCACATTCAAAACGTTCCCCATCCAATCCTAATACTTCTATCTCTTCTTTTTTTTCTTCCTTTTTTGGAGCAGTTTCACTTGTTTCTTGTTTTGTTTCTTCTGTTGCTACTGGTGTTGAAGCCGTTTCTTTATTAGTAGTTGCTGCATTTCCACCACAACCAACTAAAATCATACTAGTTGTTAATATACTCATTCCTAAAAGCACTTTTAAATATTTCATTATCTTTTCTCCTTTATATAATCTATTGATAACCTCTTTAGCGTATAATTTTATCCTTACACAGTTAATAAAATTTTTAATTTTATATATATTACATACAAACCTCTCTTCTTTTTACTTTTTGTTTATGAATTTTTCTTATAAAACTACACTTTTTAGACGTTCTAATCATCTATATTTTTTATAACAACCTTTTTGTTTCTTAATATCCTAATATCTTGCCATCCTAGTACATCAGTATCCTAATACCTTAGCATCTTGATATCTCCTCCAAACATTACTATACTTAAGCTAATAAATACTAGTTACTAAAGTGCATAGAATAAACTATAGGAGGGATTTAAAATGGCTATTAGACAACTTAGGCTAGATGAAGACCCAATTCTTAGAAAGAAATGTAAAGAAGTGAAAGTAATTGACGATAAAATCAAATCTTTATTAGATGATATGATGGATACACTCCATTCTACTCCAAATGGTGCAGCACTCGCCGCACCACAAATCGGCATTTTAAAGCAGCTTGTCGTTGTAGATATGGAAGGTTATGTTTTAAAAATGGTTAATCCCAAAATTATTTCTAGCGAAGGCACTCAAGACTGCATCGAAGGTTGCTTAAGTTTTCCTAATCGCTTTGGCAAAACCATTCGTCCTGAAAAAGTGACTATTGAATACCTAGATGAAAATGGCAAGTCTCATACTTTAATAGGTGAAAAAGACCTTGCTAAATGCTTTTGCCATGAGTTAGACCACCTAAACGGGGAAGTTTTTATTGATAAAGTAACTGAATTTCTTTCATAAAAAATAAGCCAATGAAACATGCTTTTGTTTCATTGGCTTATTTTACTCTATGTACTTTATATACTTATTTAAGCATCCTTTTTAAATGCCATACAGCCTATTAAATATGGATGATCTATAAACACTGCTTCTTTGTGGCGTCTAATAAGAAATGTCATATAAATATCACCACCACCACTTAAAATCATAAGTAAACTATATTTAAATAAGAAGTCACTCCCTAATAATAATGCTAATATATAACTAATCCCACCTAAAATAAGCGTCGGCATTAACGCTCCCCACTTATATTGCTTATAACTTAAACATTCATCGCATGTGCAATATGGCGTAATATATTTCCAAATAACTCCAAATTGAATAGCATCCCAACCTTTTTCACAATAGTGCCCCCACGTTAATCCATGAATAAACTCATGAACTGGTATGCTTACCA
>JAGAVZ010000070.1 GCA_017941635.1 Cellulosilyticum sp. | reverse complement strand
TTTACATATACCTTTTTATTACAACTAACAGTCATTACTCAAAAAATGGCTTCAGGTGATAAAGATGCTCCTTTAATAGAAGACGAGTATGGTGAAGCTTATACACTAGAAAGGTTCTATAACGAAGTAGCAGGTAAGTGCCCTATAATGTTTCAAAATGCAAGTGAGTTTAGCTAATTTAGTTGGGGGTAGGTTAGTTGAGATTATTTAACAATGATTGTTTTGCTATTATGCCAAAGCTAAAAAAGCACTCTATACCACTAATTTTAACCGATATGCCGTATAATATTACTAAAATGAAGTGGGATAGCCCAATAGATTTATCTAATATGTGGAATGAATTTAATAGACTATTGACCCCACAGGGTAAAGTAGTATTATTTTGTAGTGGTGTATTTACTTTTGTTCTTTATAATAGTAATCCGAAGGATTTTAAGTATAAGTTAGTGTGGGAGAAAAATGTTCCAACAGGAATGGCAAGTGCAAAGTTTAGACCTATGAAATATTATGAAGAGATTTGTGTGTTTTATAGAGAGTCTGGTGCATATAACCCTATAATGAAAGAGCGTGTAGGTAAGCATAAGGAGTGTTATAACTATGACCACTATTGCGGGGAAAATAATCATATTGATTTAGAAAAGATGAAGAAACGGTATGACCCAAATTTTGTTCAACCTTCTGATGTTTTACATTTTAATGTTGTGCCAAATAGGAATGGTAAATTACATCCAACACAAAAACCACTTGATTTGTGTAAGTGGTTAATTAACACTTATAGTAATAAAGGAGATTTAGTTTTAGACCCTTTTATGGGTAGTGGTACTACTTGTTTAGCAGCTAAACAGCTTGAACGGGACTATATAGGCATTGAAAAGGACGCTAACTATTTTGAGATTGCAAGGAAGAGGATAGATGAAGAAGTATTTTAATGTGGCAAGAACAGTCTCTAAAACTTCACAATATCCTAGAATAAAGATTGGGTGTTGTATTGTTAAGAAGAATGTTGTGCTTGCGGTTGGTGTAAATAAGTATAAAAGTCATCCGTTGCAGAAGAAGTATAATAAGTTTAGGTCAATGGACGAAAGTCATATTCATAATAATATTCACGCAGAATTAGATGCTATTATTAAATGTAATAGGCAAGATTTAATAGGTGCAAGTATTTATGTGTATAGAGAGGATAGTTTTGGTAATTTAAGAATGTGCAGACCATGTGAAGCTTGTAGAAAACTCATAAGAGACAGTGGTATTAAAGAAGTTTATTATACTACAGGAGAAGGTCTGTGTAGAGAGGTGTTATTGTGAAGTATGTAATGCGTGTACAAGAAGTATTAAACCGTGATGTTGAGATTGAAGCAGATTCTTTAGACGAAGCACTTGACAAGATTGAAGATTTGTATTATAATACTGATAAAATCGTTTTAGATGCTAGTGATTTGGCTTCGGTTGAGTTCTTGGTTGCAAAACTTCCTACAAACAATGAGCCACAGCCAATGAAGAGGAAGCTAAAACGGAACAGGATAAAGTGTAAGTTGTGTGGAGATATTATAGAAAGTAAGTCAAGACATGACTTTCAGCAATGTAGTTGTGGAAAATGTTTTGTAGACGGTGGCACTGATTATATGAGAATCGGTGGCAATCGTGAAGATATTGAAGATTTATCTGTTTGGGAGGAATTAGAAAATGAGAAAATTTGAATTAGTAGATGAAAGGGCAGTAATGCCAGCAAGAGCAACAGAATTTAGTGCAGGTTATGATTTGTGTGTAATCAATGATAAACCAAAGACTATTAGACCAGGCGAAACTTATATCTTTGATACAGGTGTAAAGGTACATATGGAAAAAGATGATGTATTTCAGGTTTATATCCGTAGTAGCGTAGGGATTAAGAGAAATTTGATTCTTAGTAATTGTGTTCCAATTATTGATGCCGATTTTCCTGACACTATTAAATTAGCCATTACTAATGTTGGTCAGTTTGCTCAGATTGTAGATACAAATGAACGTGTTGCACAAGGCATTTTTACAAAATATCTAGTAGTAGATGACGAAGAAAAGGCAGAAAAGAAGCCAAAGGAAAAGCGTAAGGGTGGCATTGGCAGTACTAATAAAGCTGCCTAAGTAAATGCTTACGTTAGATAGGCTTCTTACACATCCTACAGACTTAACTTACAAGGAAGTTCATAACTTCCTTTGTAGGCTAGGTTATACACTAGTTAAGACAAAGGGCACCTCAGTTACTTATCAAAAGGGTAGTAAGAAGATTAGGTTTCATATACCACACAGGTATGAAACATTTCAAGCATACCAAGTCACAAGACTGATAAAGGAGTTAAAATAATGAGAGTAATATT
>JAGAVZ010000069.1 GCA_017941635.1 Cellulosilyticum sp. | reverse complement strand
TTATAAAGAAAGTTGATTAGGGGCTATGGGGATATAAACAAAATTGATTCCTCAGATGAGCTATTTATGTTGACAAATATCCCGTTTATAGTTATTAATAAGAATTAGTAAATTAAATTTAATAAAATATACTTAATTCTCATATGTTTAATATAGTTATATAAACCTATGAGAACATATTGATATAATTAA
Organism: Cellulosilyticum sp.; assembly: GCA_017941635.1. Classification (GTDB taxonomy): domain Bacteria; phylum Bacillota; class Clostridia; order Lachnospirales; family Cellulosilyticaceae; genus Cellulosilyticum. The sequence goes on along the minus strand of JAGAVZ010000069.1, from coordinate 5,581 downwards.
ATTTGATCAAGTGTTAAATAAGAAAAAAGGAGTCAATTATGAGTAATTATTGGAAATTCTCTTCTATCACTTGTATAGAGGAATCTTCTTTTAACAAGTTGTTAGAGCGATTTTATAATTTTTGTATATCTGGTCTTGTTAGAGAAAATATACAAAACTCTTTAGACGGAAAGTTATTAGGGGATTCAAGACCAGTTCTTGTGACAATTAAAACGGGGACTATTGATAAAAAGGATGTACCTGGATTAGATGAGATTAAAGAGCGCATTTTATGTCTTCAAGGACGTAATGGGTATACAAAAGAAACAATTGAACATATGAAAAGTAAGATGAATGATGAACCTATTCATTACATATCTTTTGAGGATTCTCACACTAAGGGGTTAAGAGGAGCATTAAATGGACAAAGTGACTCAGTAGAGGATACTTGGAGTATTTATGCCTATAACAAAGGTGTACATACAGAGGAAGCAGATGAAACAGTGGAGAAATCAAGAGGGGGATCACATGGTATTGGTAAAATTGCTTCTAATGCGGCTTCAGAATTGTACATGATGTATTTTGCTAACTGTGATGCTGAAGGTAATCAGCATTTAGGTGGGACTGTTCAATTAATTGAGCATAAGTACAAAGATAAATTTTATCGTTCTACTGGTTACTTTACAGACACAAGACAGATAGATTCCCAAACTTCTAGGTTTTATCCTTTTGAAAATACGTTTCATGAGGTATTCAAAAAGGATACGAGGGGTTTAAAAATCATTATTCCTTTCTTAAGAGAGCAGTTCAATGATGAAAAAGAAATCTTAAGAAGTATATGTGATAGCTTCTTCATTGCTATTTTACAAAATAAATTAGAAGTGGTCGTAAATGAACAAACTCTAAATAGCAAAACAATCAAAGATTACATCACTAATGAAGATTATTATGAGCAAGAGGTTGCTAAAGGGATAACCAACTTTACCCCTCTTTATTTCCATACATATTTTAAACAAGAGCCTCTGCATTTAACAATTTCAGATATACGAGAAACGTACAACTTTAAGTTGTATTTTAACTATGATGAGACTATTCCTAAGGGGCGTGTAGCTATTATCCGTACAATAGGAATGAAGATTGAAGATAAGAAAATTACAGGCAATGTGAATAAACCTTTCAATGCTGTTTTAATTCCAGAATCTATCAAAGAAGATGCCTTTTTGAAATCACTAGAAAATGAATCACATACAGAACTTTCTTCAGACCATATTAAAGATCAAAAACTTCAAAAAAATGCCAAGAGATTTATTAATAATATTTCTAAAGAGATGGCAAAAGTCATTGAAGAAGATATTAAGAAAAACAATCCTACAGATGGCGTAATGAATACATCAGATATTTTATATGTTGTAGAAAATCAATTTAAACAAGAGCTTGCTGAAGTGACGGCAACGGTTAAACTTAACCAAGGTAATAAAGATAAAACGGTTGTAAAAGTTACAACAAATATTCAGAAGAGAAAAAAATCTCCTCATGATCCAAATGCAAATCCAACAAAAAGACCTAATGGAGGGTTGAAGAAAGTTAAGCCTCCTAAAAACGAAGATGTATATGAGGAAGAGAGAGAAAAAATTAGATTTAATGCACATCCTGACATTGTAGAACGTGCTATTTTAGGAAATAAAGAAATTGTACGTTTTGATTTCTCGGCGAGTGAAGAAGTAGGCAAAGTTAAGATGTGTGACATAGCTTTAGCTGTAGTAGATGGTATGGGGGCAGAGTATACGAGTGAGTTCAGTATGAGTAAAAGTTATGCACATGCCGTAGATCTTGCTACAGGAGAACACCTAAAGATTGAAGATAATAGTATAAAAGGTATTAAAATAAAAAAAGGTATTGCACAAATTAAGTTAGAGCTTAAGCCAGGTTACAATAAAGCACTTAAGTTTGTGTACTATGTGGAGGTGTAGAAGATGATTTATAAGAAAGATGCCAACTTCCCATATCCGTTATTAACGAATACATCAAGTAGTTATAAAGGGTGCAATTTTATTTTGGATGTTGCCTTAGAAGAAAATAGTCAAAGTTATCGCTTTGAAATGAAGTATGAAATGGATTCAAGTTTTATAGAGGAATTGTTACAGGCTAAGCGTGCTCAGCTTGTTCTAGTTATACAGTCTAAAGATAATAAATTCTTTAATCTAAAGCTAGGAGATCAATATGTTGAAATACCTAAGTCACGTATATCACTTAGTAAACGTACAGTAATACAACTTTTAATTCAAACTAAAGAAGAAATTTGCTTTGAAAGAAACTATGATTTGAGTCCTTTTTATGATGCTCTAAAAGAAGAGATTGTTGTTCCAAGACACTCTATTTTAGGATTTTCAAATTGTGTAATTTTTGAAGGAAGTAACAACAAACCATTAGAGCTTTTCGAGAAAAAAATCAATCCAAACATTAAGTCAGATATTAAGATTGAATTGGGGAGTGAAACCATTGTTATTCAATACAAAAAAGAAGATTTTCAGTTTGTTGACTCACCAATGAGCAATACATTAAACAATCATTATATTTATATGGGTCTCCAAAAAGCCCTTTATCGCTTCATTGTTACATATAGTGAGGATCAGGAATCAGTAGATATAGAACAAATGGATTATCCTTCAGATGGTTTAGATTTTAAACGTTATTCTTTAATGAAAAAGAAAATGGTACAAGAGCTAAATGTTGAAAATATAGATGAAGTTATTTGCTTAATATCAGATAGGATCTTAGAAAAACACACAAATGCAATAAAGGGGCTATATCAAAATGAAAATTAGACTATTAAATAAAAGTTGTATAGGTAGTGAACAATTTTATCAAGATTTTTTGAACAACCAAATTAAGGACAAAGAAGAATACTTCACAGAAGAATGCGTTTATATTGATGAAGCACCCTGTTTTCCGATCTATTTAAATGTTGGAGATGAAGTAAAGAGAAGCGAACTTTTTCAAGAAGCTTTTGAAACGATTTCAAGATATTATTTAGATACAGATCGTGATGTACATATGAATAGTGGGTTTTGGTATACCCTTTTCTGCACTGAGCATAGGGAGTATATAATGGAGCAATACCCTAGTGTATTAGAAAATATTAAACAATTTAAAAATATTGTACTGAAAAAATTTGATTGGGAAAGTTATGTGTATAAATGCGTTTTAGGAGCACAGTACATTAATGATTATGTAGAAGATATAGAGAAAAGAAGAAAATACTATAAATTAATTGTAGATAATCTGGATATGTATAATTATATTATTAAGTACGAGATATTTAGAAATGATCGCTTTTTGTTAAATGTATTAGATATTATTCATGATCATGAAGGACTATCTAAAATTTTAAAAGCTAAAATTAAAGACCGTACAGATTTAGGTAAAGATGAACGTTATGGTAGAAGGGTTATTTTTGAATTTAATAAAAGTTATCCGGTTGTCATGTCTCCTATGTTAGAAAAAGAAGAGTTAGAAGTATTATTCTTTGAGTATTTAGGATATTATTATGATCTAAACAGTATAAAAGCTTAAATGGATGCGCTCTATGTTATACTATCTTTATACATAAATTTTAGGAGGCCACAATGAATACAGAACAACTCAAACGTGACTTGCTACATAAAACCAGTAAAAATATAGATGATACGATTCGCTTTGCCAATGCGATTACGGGGGAGTCAGACTACCTTTACACACGTATTAAAGCAAGTATAAAGCGAGCTGAGTCTATTGATATTATAGTTTCTTTCCTCATGGAGTCTGGAGTTAAGTTACTCCTTAAAGATTTACAGGACGCTATTGCACGTGGTGTGCAAATCAGGCTTTTGACAGGAAATTATTTACATATAACTGAACCTTCAGCTTTGTATCTCATTCGTGAGGCGCTGGGAGATAAGTTGGATTTAAGGCTTTATAATGTGCCTAATAAATCTTTCCATCCAAAAGCTTATCTTTTTCATGGAAAGGTAGATAGCGAAATTTATATAGGTTCGTCTAATATTTCTAGAGGAGCTTTAACTAGGTCAGTAGAATGGAATTATCGTTTTACAAAGTCTAGTAATGAAGCAGATTTTAATCATTTTTATCATACTTTTGAGGATTTATTTGAGCATCATGCCATTGTTGTAACGGACGAGGTACTTACAGACTACTCGAAGCGTTGGACTAAGCCTCGTCTTTTCTCTAAAGAACAAAGTGGTTTAGATGAGATGCAAGAAGCACAAACTATCCTAGATGGAGATAAGAGAGAGGTTATTCCCCTTTATGAGCCAAGAGGGGCACAGATTGAAGCTTTATATGCTTTAAAGCATACAAGAGAAGAAGGTTGGGATAGAGGTATTGTTGTGGCAGCTACAGGAATAGGCAAAACTTATTTAGCGGCTTTTGACTCTAGAGGCTATAAACGTACTTTATTTGTAGCCCATCGTGAAGAAATTTTAAAACAGGCAGCAGAAAGTTTTAAGAAGATAAGACCTAAAGATGAAGAGGGATTTTTCTATAACAGCCGAAAAGATACAGATAAGGAAATGACTTTTGCACTTGTACAGACCTTAGGCAAAAAAGGTTATTTACAGGAAGAATACTTTAAGCCAGATGCTTTTGACTATATTGTTATTGATGAGTGTCATCATGCTACAGCTAAGAATTATGAAGCTATTAGAAATTACTTTAAGCCAAAGTTTTGGCTATTTTTAACGGCGACGCCAACACGTATGGATAATGCTGATATTTTTGAACTTGCACATTATAATACGGTTTATGAAGTGACCCTTCAAGAAGCCATTAATAAGGATTTTTTAGTTCCTTTTAGATATTATGGTGTTTATGATGATACTATTAACTATGAGGAGATTGCCTATAAAAATGGGAAATATGAGCAAAATTCTTTAGATGCAAGATTGATGGTAGAAAAAAGAGCAGACCTTGTTCTTAAGCATTATTTAAAATATGGAAGTAAATGTGCTATGGGCTTTTGTAGTTCTAAGGCCCATGCAGAGTATATGGCACAATATTTTAATAATCATGGTGTAAAAGCTGTAGCTGTTTATAGTGGAGACCAGGGTGCAATGAGCATGGAAAGAAGTGAGGCATTGAATAAGCTTACAAAAGGTGAGCTTCAAGTTATTTTTTCTGTGGACATGTTTAATGAAGGTGTAGATGTACCAAGTATAGATATGGTGCTCTTTTTAAGGCCTACAGAATCTCCTATTGTCTTTTTACAGCAGTTAGGAAGAGGACTGAGGAAGTTTAAAGGGAAAGATTACCTTACTATACTAGATTTTATAGGGAATTATCGTAAAGCCAATATGATGCCTTTCTTACTGGGAATGAAAACTTATACAGAACGTGAAATGAGGAAGCTTAACCCACAAAATATCTCCTTGCCAGAAGGGTGTTTAGTTGACTTTGATTTTAGACTTATAGATCTTTTTAAAGAGATGGGTAAAAAACAAAGGGATTTAAGGGCTTGTATTGTAGATGAGTATGAGAGTATAAGAGAAGAGAGTTCTATAAGACCGACCCGCATGCAACTATATACCCATATGGAGTAGGAAATTTA
>JAGAVZ010000068.1 GCA_017941635.1 Cellulosilyticum sp. | reverse complement strand
TAATACATTAATTCTTTAATGAACCGCCGTATACGGAACCGTACGTACGGTGGTGTGAGAGGTCGGATAATCAAATAATGATTATCCTCCTACTCGATTTAGTTTAATTGCAGGTAGTAATATAAAACCTCATTTGGTATGAGTTTCTTCCTTAATATAAAAAAGCAGCCTCATAAAATAAAAAGTCATAACCAAGTTGCTATGCCATAGACTTTAACCCAAAGCCTCTTAGTTACATGAACTTCAAGGCATAAGGCGAATAAAAGTTGAAGTAAAAATATTTTAAAAATTTTACAACTTCAACTTGCGCAAGCTGAAAATTTCTTGTATAACAGAATTGTCCTTTGCAAATGGAAAAAATTTGAATTATAAATTTGAAGTCAGTAACAAAAGAGATGGAGGGATGAAGTATGCTATTAGAAGAAATGTTATTTTGTACGGTGTTTTTTGCACTGCCTGTTGTAGGTATGGTTGGAATGTTAATTGCACGTGTGTTAAAAGAACAGTTATTAGGAAAACGCACAGAATCACTTGGAGTGGCTTCTAATAGAGAGTGGAGAAACTTTAGAAAACGTGAAAGAGTTTTACCGGTTCTAGCCTTTGCGAATGAGAAGGTGATGGAATATCAGCTTATTGAAAGTCAGGTACATATGCCGATTCATTTTAATCGAATGAAAGAAAGGACCTACCCAAGAGCAGGTCCAATGATTCATAAAACAAATCGTGACTCTTTATGGAATGACCCATAAGGAGGAAACGTTATAAGTATAAAGGAAGGTTACTTCCACATAAATTCGTATTGTTTTTTGTGTTCTAAGTAAGCATAGCGAAGTAGTTTCGCATCATATTCTTTTTTCTGTATGTAGGATTTGGGTGATAAGGTGGGTAAAATCTCACCATTACATAGAAGTATGGAATTGTCGTCGTAAGATTGGAGATGTTTGCTATTTACATAGCCGAAGCAGCCGTCCTGTTTGCCAACTCCTTTTCGGAGTTTCACAGGAAGAAATATAAAGTCGTTATCAATGATGATAGGAGTATTAAGCTTAGTACCAATAACTTCATAGGTCCAGTGCTTGACAGCAGTAGGATCAAGATGAAGACAGTAAAACATATGATGTAGGTATTTCTTTATGGAACATGGCTTATAAAACTTGTCACCATCATTTAATAGAATACAGGTAGAGTTTTCTCCCTCTGAGCTATAAAAAGGAATGAGGGCAGCAATTTGTGCATAGTTCAAAAAAATCGCCTCCTTTGTTCGAACGTGTGTTCGATATAAATTGATTATAAAACGTATCAAGGAGATTTTCAAGGTTCTTTGCATGTAATTGTAAGAAATTGAATACTTTTAATAAGTATGCCAGGAGTTACTAAGACTGTTCATTTAAATAAAAATGAGGGGTATGTTACTTTGAAACTGCGCAAATACAAAAGCTGCAGCGGAAAAGAGAACATATGAATACAGAGGAACAAAGTACTTTAGTAGCTTACTGGTGGGACAAGCTCCAGCTTTTGAGGCGAAAGTTTGTGAGAGAAACTCATTTGGGTGGGTTGGATCAAGATGATTTAGAGCAGGAATGTTTCATTCAACTACAAAAGGCATTGGAAAGATATAGGCCGGAAATGGGAGTTCCTTTCGAGTGCTATTATAAGGTAGTTTTACGTGGGTGGAGAGCAAATCAAAATAAGGTAAGGGCTAGGATGGAGTTAGCTCTTGGAGAAGACGATTTGTTCTTGACAGAAGATGAGCGGGTACATATTGAACAAGATGTAGAGCTGAAAATGTTATTAGAGGAGGTTGAGAACAAAATTAATGAATTAGAAGAAGAGGAAAGGAAGATTATCGTAGCGTATTATCTTCAAAATAGAAAACTAGCAGATATCGCTAGTATGCTGGGCAGATCTTATAAATCTGTGGAGCATAAAAAGAATATCGCACTAAAGAAACTCAGAAATATACTGAGCTAGCGCCGCCAATAAATAAAATAGAGTATAGGCTATTTTTAAAGGAAGGGTCACCTTTAAGATAGCCTGTTTTTTTATTCACGTAACTACCATGAAGAAATATCAGTATAGAATGAAGATAAAACGAGTTTATCTTTATCTAGGTATAAAAATAAGAAAAAAAGATGAAAAACTTCGGGGGAATAGGTTTTCTGAAGACATATATATAAGTGTAAGGGTTAAGTAAGAAAGCTCTTAAATAATCACAGGGGGTGAAGGAATATGGTAACAGCAAAAATCAAAGGAACAAAGGTTGTTTTAAAACTTGCAGAAGGTAGTCAAACAATCTCCAACTGCAACACTAAAGCAACTGATGAAGAACTCTACGCACTTGGCAATGCGGTAAGCAAATTAGAAGCTCAACGTGTAGATGCCATCACAAAAGTTGTAGAAACTGCATTAATCAATGAGTAGACATCGCTAAAGAATGTTTAGCTATATGGCGTTAAAAGATGGCGTACATAGAGGAAACTATGCACCTGTCAAAATGAGAGGGGGAAATCAATATGGAAATCACAAAGAAAACACTTGTATTAGGTTTTACAAATGGTCTTGGCAAAAATGTCAACTTAACAATCAATGATCCTGCAGAGGGGCTTGAAGGTGAAGTTGTAAATAGCGTTATGGATGAGATTGTTGCATCTGGTGCTTTGGGTGAAGAAAGTGTTGTAGCCAATAAAGTGGATGCTAAATATGTTATCCAACAAGTTGAAGAAATTGAGTTAGTTTAATAGAGACCTGGCGAATTTAGCATAAATGATAAGAAAGCGGATGTTCTTCTATCCAAAGAGGAGCATCTGCTTTTTTTGTGTAAAAAATGCCTATGATAGAAATTATATATAACAGAAATTATATATAACAGAATGAGATGTCATAATGTTACAGGAAATAATATTTATAGGTGATATTAGTGTTTTCAGGATTATTGAATAAGATGGGTGAAAATAAAAAGAGATATTGTGTTTTAAAAAGTAAGAAAAATGGTAACTTGTTACGAAAACTTAATTTTGTTTTGATTGTATTTTATAGTGTTTTAACTTAGAATATAAGGTAAAGTAATACAGACTTAACAGATAAAAATGCAAATACAAACGAAAAAAGAAACATAAAGGGGGAGCGTTTAAATGAACTTTAGAAGATTAAGTAAATATATATGTGTAGTAGGGCTTGCGACTATGATGTCTGTAACAACAATGGGAGCTGTAACAATTACAGATGTTACATCATCACACTGGGCTTATCAGGCGATTACAGACCTTGAAGAAAGAGGCATTATGATGCTGACAAGTGGTGGCCAGTTCTATCCAAACCAAACAATGAATTATTTCGAAGTAGCTGATGTTATTGCAAAAGCAACAGGTTACGTCGATGTAGATATAGTAACCAATATAGATGCCACATTTAAACAACAAATCAAATCAAACTATGAAAAACAAAAACCAACATTAGATACATATGCTGCAAAATATAGCACATGGAATAGTGCTTATAATCAACAAATTGCATACTTACTTGGTAGAGGTTACATGACTACAAGTGACCTTGACAAATTTATTACTAAAGCATCTAATGGTGAAACAAAAAATATTGTAACCAAAGAGCAACTAGCAGTTTATATTGTAAGAATGCTAGAAAAAGAAGTGACAGCTAAAAGTACATACCAAAAAACAACTTTCTCAGATGATAGCACATTAACAGCTGCTTATAAACCATATGTAGAATACCTTCGTAGTGTAAAGATTATTAATCCAGATGCAGCAGGCAAAGCAAATGGAACAATGAAAATGACCAAAGCACTATGTGCAAAAATGGTAAGCGATTCTTTAAAAATTAATGATACAACACAAGTAGGTAAAGTGAACACTTCAACTCCAGGTTCATCTACAAACAATACAACAAATAACTCTTCAAGTAATTCTTCAAGTGCGACAACAGGTCTTTATACAATAGGCAAAGTATTAACTAAAAACACTTCAGAGTACTATGTTTTACTTCAAAATTCAGAAGGAAAATCTAGTTACTATTCGTTTAAGTCAACTAGTCCAATTACAGATATGACAGGGGCAAGTGTGCCTATTACGAAACTTGTAGCAGGCACATCAGTTGAAGCAACACTTCAACTTGAAGGAAACACAGAGTATATCACAAGCATTAAAGTAACAGGTTCAAGCACAGGAAACACAACATCTTCAGGACAAGTTAATGGTGGTCAAACAGGCACTGTGGGGAATACAAGTGTTATAAGTGGAACATTACTCACAAAAATATCAAATGAAGTTGCACGTATTAGTCTTGCTGATGGTTCTTCAAAAGTGTATTTAGTAAGTAATCCATGTACAACAACTTTAAATGGTGTTGTTGCATCAACAGATGCATTAAAAGCTGGTGATACAGTAACTGTTACTTTGGTCAATAATGCAATCACAAGCATTACAGCTACATCATCAACAACTTCAACCGATACTTCAACAGGTAGTTCAACCAATACATCAGTTACAAATAATAACATCTCAAGTGGTGAAATTAAAGCGAAGAAATTTGCAGGAAATAGCTACATTTTAACAGTGGTACAAGGTAGTACAGAAGGTCAAGTGACTATACCATTATCAGCTAAAGTGACTAGAAACAATAAAAATACAGAGTTAACCAATATAAGAATTGGGGATACAGTTAAAATCACAAGAGAAAATGGCGTAGTAACTGTCGTTGAAGCAACAGGTGAAAGAGCAACTGTGGAGGCAACTATTAAAGGTATTTTTATTTCAGCATCATCACAACTTGTGGTAACTGAGAAAAATCAAGAAGCAACTTATACAATTGCAAGTGATGCAGAAATCTATGATGATAATATCAGAGACTATATTGGTATAAGAGATCTTCACTTAGGACAAGAGGTTACTTTAGTTATTGAAGGTAAAGAAATTATTTCAATTGATGTTGAGAGAAATGATAATACATACAATGTAATGGGGACAATCGTAGAAGTTGGCAAAAGCTATGCTTACATCGATGTTTTAGTAGATTATGATTATGTAACAGGTGAAAGCAAAGTTTATAAGCGTGTAGAAACACCAAGTAATCAAAAAGTTGTTATTGATGGCAAAGCAAAAGATCGTAAGGATTTAGAGGAAGATATGAACGTTGTCATTAAATATAAATACTTAGATGATTCAGCAGCAGAGAGCATCATAGTTTTATAAAGGTTCAATATCAAAGAAAAGCTTGATTTTACAGTGAGTCAATAAAGATGGGGACATAATGGATATGTCCCCATTATTTTAGTTTAAAGAATGTATATTTTGCAATTATATAAAATGGATTAAATTTCCAGTATTTATTTTAGAAAAGTTACTTTTTTTATTGAAATAAGCCTAGATAAATTAGTATTATTAAATGGAATAGATATGTGGGAGGTAACAGGAAAGGAGTAGGTAATGGCAATCAAAAGAGATGGAAAAGTTATTAAGCTGAGTAGTAGAAAGGGAGTAGTGGATACGTCAGATAAACGTAAAATGACAATTGCTATGATCCTAGCAACTATAATTGGTTTAGTATTAGTATTTATGCCGAATGCATATAAAATTAGTATCAATGGAGAGTTTGTTGGAGCGATTAAAGATAAAAAGGTAATTGAGGGTGCAAAAAATACGGTGATTACTCAGTTACAAGGAATATATAATGCCGAGGTAAAATTTGAGGAAGAGCTAGAAATCGAAAAATATAGAGCGAAGAAAAAAGACTATATTGATCAAAATTACCTCATTTCATGTATGAGAAAGAAAATGGATATACTCATTGGACTTAAGGAAATCTTCGTAGAAGGTGAGTCTGTGGGCATCGTTTCTTCAGAGAAAGATGTGGAAACACTTAAAGCAGAACTTAAAAGAAAATATTATGGAGATAAAGCGGTTAAAGTTGATTTTGACAAGAAAGTAGAAGTAAGAGATATCTTTGCAAAAGAAGAAGATTTAATCTCTATGGATAGATTAGTTCAGAAGTGTACAACAACAACACCTAAGTCAATTACTTATACAGTACAAGCAGGGGATTCACTTTCTAGCATTGCTGACCGATATAATATTACGATGGATAGTATTGTAAGTGCCAACCCAGGTTTTACAAAAAATGTTGTATTACGTGTAGGTCAAGTCATTAATGCGAACATCAACGAACCGCTACTACCTTTAAAAGTAGTGGAGTAATATAAAGATGAGTTGAAGAGGGGGGCGCTAAAGTGCAAAGAATTGGCGTAATCGAAGACGAAAGAAATATATCAGATATGATTAAATATAACCTTGAAAAAGAGGGTTATGAGGTTTATACAGCATATGATGGTAAAGAAGGGCTAGAGCTTGTGGAATCACAAGAGCTAGACCTCCTCTTATTAGATATTATGCTACCGAATATTGATGGTCTAGATGTCTGTAAGAAAGTCCGTCAAAATAAGGAAATTCCAATCATTATTATTTCAGCAAAAGCGGATGAGTTTGATAAGGTATTAGCATTAGAATTAGGTGCTGATGATTATGTAACCAAACCATTTAGTATGAGAGAGGTTATGGCACGTGTAAAAGCAAGACTTAGACGTAAAGTAACAGAGACTGTAGTTAAAGAAGAAGTTTCAGATGATAGGCTCAAAGAAGGAAATCTCGAAATGGATTTAAAGAAATACGAGGTTCTTAAAAAAGGCAAAATTGTGGAATTGACCCTAAGAGAATTTGAACTTCTAAAATTCTTATGGCAGTCTAAAGGTGAAGTTTTTACAAGAGAAGATTTATTAACCAAAGTATGGGGCTATGAATACTATGGTGATGTCAGAACAGTGGATGTAACCATCCGTAGGTTAAGAGAAAAGATAGAAGATGATGCTTCTAAGGCTAATTTTGTTTTAACCAAAAGAGGTGTAGGTTACTATTTCAGAGGCTAGGGCTATGAAAATTAATATTTCCAAGGGAATTTATTTACCCATTCAAAAAAGCGAGCCAATCAAAACAAGTGTTCCATTAAGATCGAGTATACAAACAAAGATTTTATTAATCTATTTGTGTACTATTATTATCATTATGCTTGTAAGCGGTACATATATTGTTTATCAAATAGAGCATGACAACTTTAAAGATATGCAACAAATTATGCAAAATGTCAGCAGACATATTGCCGCCTCAGAAAATGAGGATATTGAAGCCTCTGCAGGAAATATCAGTGACAACTATGAGATTTATAAATTGGATGCAGATGGTAGGGTGATTGACAATACTACAGCTGAATTAGAAATTGGTGAAAAGGTTTATTCTGATGTCGTCATAGCTGCCATAGTCAATCAAGCAGAGGCAAACTTAACTTTTAAGCATTTTTCCAGTTTGATGAGCAGAGATACTTACTTGGAACACGCTAGACCGATGTCAGATGGTAGTATTATTTATGTAAGAGCCAAGACGGCAGTGATGTATGACAATATGAGTAAAATCATCAAGATTATTGCCATTGGACTGGTGCTTGCCATGTTGATTACAGGTCTGTGTGGTTTTACTTTTGCTAGTATGCTGACCACACCAATTAAAGCGTTAACGGCTAATTCAAAGAAACTTGCAACGGGAAATACCATTAATCGAATTCCTGTGGAAGCATGCGATGAAATTGGTGAGTTAACCCAAAGCTTTAACTACATGGCAAGCCGTTTAAGTGCCACCATGGAAGTAGTTACAAGTGAGAAAAATAAACTAGAAAAAATCTTTGAACATATGGCAGATGGGGTCATGGCTTTTAATCAACAAGGGATTTTGATTCACGTCAACTCAGTATGCTATGAGATGCTAGGAAATGATAACATGGGGCCTAACTTTGAAATGATTTTTGAAAAGCTAGGCATTGATGTAAGCTTTGACCGATTACTAGCAGGAGAACATTACGAAAGTGCAGATGAGTATGCCATTATAGATGATAAGTACTTAAAGATGCAGTTCGATGCCTATTTAAATGCAAAAGGTGAAGCAGAAGGGCTTGTAGTTGTGATTCAAGATGTGACCAAACAACAAAAACTAGACCAAATGCGAAAAGAATTTGTGGCTAATGTTTCACATGAACTTCGTACACCACTTACAACGGTTAAGATTTATACAGAGACTTTAATTGATGGTGCTATTGATGATAGAGAAAATGCAATGCACTTCTTAAGCGTGATGGACAAAGAAGCAGACCGTATGACAGCACTTGTTCAAGATTTACTGGAACTTTCTCGTATTGATAATAAGCAGATTCAATTAAACTTTGTGCTGCTAGATTTACAAGATATTATTAATGAAGTTGTGGAAGCACAGCATGTACATATTATGAATAAAGGACATTCTATTAGTGTTCATTATGACGAAAGTATATCGTATCTAACAAAAGGCGATGTATTTAGAATCAGACAGATATTACATAACATCCTTTCTAATGCTATTAAATATACAATTGAAGAAGGGAAAATTACAATTTCTATGTGTAAGCAAGGTGGCAAAATTGAAATCTCAGTTCAAGATACGGGAATGGGTATTCCAGAAACAGACTTAGGGCGTATTTTTGAAAGATTTTATAGAGTAGATAAGGCACGTTCTAGAAAATTGGGAGGGACAGGTCTTGGACTATCCATTGCAAAGGAACTCATGTCACTCCATGAAGGAGATATTGAGATCGAGAGCAAGGTAGGCGAAGGGACATTGGTTAAGCTGATTTTCAAAGAAGCTGAATATGAAGACTATGATTTTGACTAGGAGTAAGCGAAACGTTAGCACGATGTAATGAAAATGTAACATTAAACACAAGTTTTTGTACTATAATAGTATTAGTAATAATATTTATTACAATGCTGGAAAGGGGGAAGTAGTTGTGAAAGCAAGAAAGGTATTATATGTTTTTTGTATCATGGTCATGATGAGTCTTTGCTCAGGAATTGTTTATGCCAATGATTCCAGTGAAGGTTATAATATAGAAAATACAACAGTGCTTAAAAACAACCAAGAAGTTGAGATTTTACAAAGTCAAGACGGTGGTTATCTTAAAATCACCCAAATAGGACAAAACAGTCAAAGTGTTAAAGTTGCTACTTCAACTTTTGATGAGAGAGTCTTAATCAATGGAAGAGCTAAAAAAGGTACAGACCTTATTATTGATGTTTATCAAGATAATGAGTGCCAAAACTCTTATAATACATCAGTTGGTGCGACAGAAACATTTAGTCAAATGTTAGATATCTTAGAGGGTTATAACAAGATTTTTATTTACTACACAAATAATGAAGATAACGTAGAAGATTATGTTGTTCTGTCTATTAGTAGAGAATCGGCCAAGAACATGGGAAAATTATCAACTTGGATTGTACCAAGTTTATAGGTAGGGTGAGAACATGAAACAAAATATCGTCAGATTAATGGTATTGGGTGTTCTCATTGTGTTATGTATAGGGCAAACAGCAATGTTATGGCTTGGCGATATGTCAGGCCATAATTTTTTTGTACATAACAAGATGGGCTATGAAGTCAGCTATGTTCAGCCAAAGCAAGTATGGTGCAACATACAAGGAAATATAAAAAGTAGTACGAAAAATAATGTTAATAGCGGCATTTATAAACTGGAAAGTGAGAGACAAGCACTATTTGAGGAACTGATTAAAGAACTTCGAAATAATAGACTAACAATGGATTATACGCCTAATGAAAAGTATACGAGTCTTTTAAATAGTTCCCAGGGGATTGTATATGAATTTGGCACAGAGCTTACCATAGATGAAATTATAGGACAAAATCTTAACATACGTAAAAGGAGACACTCGTCAATAAAAATAAAAGAGATTTATGTTGATTTAAGTGTAGCAAATGCTTATAAGACATATATTTATTTTATTGATGAACATGCAAATGTAAGGCAAAAAATCACATTAGATAGTCAGTTAAAAGCAGGTTTAGAAGTGGTTACTTTATATGTTGAGAAAGAGAATATCTCAAGCCATGAAGTCTACCAAGCTAGTATCAATAGTACCAGTGATAGTGATTTCTTCGTGGGAAATAATTTTTACCCACAAGTGGGGGGCTCCATTGTCGCAGAAGGAAACCGAATTCAGTTTGGGCCTGTTATTAATGATTTAGAGAGCAGCCAATTAGAAAACTATGTCAATTATCTCTTTAAAAATCCAAGTAATAAGATTATCAATGTGACAGAAACAGGTATTACTTATACAGATAATATTAATGTGAGTGTAAGGTATAATCATATTGGCACATTAGAATTTCAGAAGACGCTATTAAATAATAATAACAAGCTATCCGATGTGGAACGTATGAGTAAAATTAATTCATTTATCGAAACATCAGGTGCGATTCCAGACTTTTTGAAGAAAGGAATTTACCTAGAGGATTATTTTTATGATTCGAAAACAGGTGAGACAATTTATCGTTTTGGTTATCGCTATGAGGACGGGCAAATTGTTGTTTTAAGTGAACAAGCAAAGGCACAATTAGAAGTTAGTGCATTTTTAGAGCTTGGAATAAAAGATGGTGAGATTACAAGTGGGAAATGGATTATGCTAGAGCCTTTTGAGGTTGGAGAACTGGTTATAGAAGAAATGAGTAGTAGTGAAGCCATTAATGCAATCTATGAAAATAGCGGTTTGATAGAGTTAGAAACATTTAAATTAGATAGTTTAGAATGTGCATATATACTAGAAGATATCCAAAAAGAAAGTGAATTTGAATGGGTAGGCCTTTATTTAGGGCAACCCATTACAACTATAGCAAAAATTGACAATGAGTAAAAACTTCCCATTGTCAATTTTTTTTGTTATATTTATAGGAAGAAATACCCTAAGGGGGCACACGATGAATGGTAAGAAAATCTTAAATAGGCTCATTGGCCTCTTTTTAGTCATTAATGTTGTACTCGTTATTGCAAACTATGTCAACAAGGGAAATGAATATGTATTATCACAAGAGAGAATTGATAATATTATTACTCGATTAGAACAAAAAGGCATTCAAATAGAAACTGAACTGATTCAAGATTACAGTCCTAAATATAGAGCAAATGTATTATTTAGGGGAGATAATGTAACTATTAGAGATCAAGTGGCAAAAAAGTTTTTTGGAAATAATTTTGGGCATGTAAAAAGATCTACAACGCCAAGTAAAGAAAGCAAAAACAGAAGTATTTTATACTATACATATGATGAAGAAACCTTAGCTTTTAACCATACCAAGCTCACCTACCAAAATGAGGAAATTGAAATGGAAGGCATGAGGCCTTCACTAGATTATGCAAAGAGTATGTGTGACCAACTGATTACACGTATTCATCCTCAAGGGCAAACGTTAACTTATCACGTTACTGAGGAAGCATATAATACATATTGGAAATTAACCTACTATCCTTTAATAAATGAAATACCACTACTAGATAGTTATATGGAATTTATTGTAGCAAATAGTGGGGTTATGAAGGCTGATATGTACTTGGCAGAAGTGGAAGTTCAAAAGAACAGTAAACAAGCAATCTATGCAGTGGATTTAGTTCTATTTGGAATTGAAGATTATATGCTAGAGAATGGGTATACTAATATCAAAGACATTGAGATATGCTATAAATATGAGCAAGGTAAAGAAAATGTATTAGGGCAAGCAATTATCCCGATGTATAAAATTACAATAGATGGTTTAGAAGAAGCAATATATGTGAATGCTTATACTAATAAAATGTTGGAATACCATGCTTAAATATGAAATTAAACTTTTTATTTCCCAAAAGAAATGGTATAATATAACGTGGCGTATAGCGAAGTAAAATGCAATGTTAAACTATAATTAAGAGGTGTTAAGGTTGAGCGAGTTGTATATAAGAGGTGGACGACGTCTAGTAGGCGATGTAACTATTAATGGAGCTAAAAACGCAGCAGTAGCTATTTTACCTGCAGCTCTTTTAGTAGATGGAATAAGTGAAATTGAAAATTTACCATATATAGATGATGTTATGAAATTAAAGAGAGCAATGGAGGATTTAGGAGCAGTTGTCGATGTAAAAGACAAACACACTCTTAAAATTGATGGCTCTACACTTTTTAATTATAAAGCAATCAATGAATATGTGGGAAATATTAGAGCATCATATTACTTAATTGGTGCTTTACTTGGTCGTTTCAAAAAAGCAGAAGTGGCAATGCCAGGTGGTTGTAACTTTGGTGTAAGACCAATCGACCAACATATCAAAGGCTTTGAGGCACTTGGTGCAACAGTGAAAATTGAAGATGGCATTATCAAAGCATCAGCAGAGAAATTAGTGGGTGCTAAAATTTACTTAGACGTAGTAAGTGTTGGTGCTACAATCAACGTGATGTTAGCAGCTGTTCTTGCAGAAGGAACAACAATCATTGAGAATGCAGCAAAAGAGCCACACATTGTGGACGTTGCAAACTACCTCAATATGATGGGTGCTAACATCAAAGGTGCAGGTACAGATGTCATCCGTATTAAAGGTGTAGAGAAACTTACAGGTGGTAAATACTCTACAGTACCAGACCAAATCGAAGCAGGAACATACATGATTGCAGCAGCTATTACAGCTGGTGATGTATATGTTAGAAACATTATCCCAGAACACATGTACTCTGTAAGTCTTAAAATGATGGAAATGGGTATTAAGATTGAAGAAGGTGATGACTACATTCGTGTCACAGCACCAGAAAAACTTAAATGTGCTAATGTAAAAACATTACCACACCCAGGATTCCCTACAGACCTTCAGCCACAAATGGCTACTCTTCTCAGTATTGCAGAAGGGACAAGTACAATGATTGAGGGTGTATGGGACAACCGTTTCCAATACGTAGATGAACTCAAGAAAACAGGTGCAAAAATTCAAGTAGAAGGTCGTACAGCAACGATTGAAGGCGTTGACAAATTAGTTGGAGCCGAAGTAAGTGCCACAGACCTTAGAGCAGGAGCTGCGCTTGTACTTGCTGC
>JAGAVZ010000067.1 GCA_017941635.1 Cellulosilyticum sp. | reverse complement strand
GTTCGTCAGACCAGAAGTTTGCCTCCGGCTTCCTTCAGATTCCACCTCACGGTGGACACCCTTGCCCTTGGCTATATGCTTGGCACTACTAACCCGCATTCGGGACTTCCACCCGTTAGATTGCGCCCATGCTGGGCGCACACACAAAAAGAGGAAGAATCCATAAGGATTACTTCCTCTTTTTCATGCTGCATTGTATATGCTTTGTATATGTTTTAAATAAGCTTAAAGTAAGCTAAACAAGTCCTTGAAGATATTGAATCATCTCTAAACTTTCTTTTACGTAGTTTTGATATTCTTCTGGTTCAAGTTCTACATAATCTTCATTTTCATATCTTCTTTCAAAATAGCAGTCTTTTAAAAATCTAGCTAAAGTATTATATTGTTTTAACTCTGGATACTTACCACTTAACTTACTAATCAAAAAAGGTAAGTTATGACTTTTCTCTGTCTCTCCTAACACACTACTAATTAAATGTTTAAGGTACTTTTCAATACATTGCTGACATGTAACTAAAACACTATCCTCTAATCCTTCTATATGCTGAATATGCAAAATATGTTTATAGTCTAATTCTGCAAAGTATAACATAGAGCCTTTTTTAGGCATGATTATCACCTACCTTAATCATATATTTTTGTATTTCTTGTTCAAACGAAGTATTCTTAGCCTTTTCAAAAAAGCGTTCTTTATTATATATTTTAAAATCTACTTCATACCTAAAATCAATCTGTTCTTCGTAATCGTTGCCTAACCTAATCCTTAAATCTCTAATATCTCTTAAAGAGAGTGCTTGGTCTATTAAAACCAACAAATCAATATCACTACTTGGTTTAATCTTGCGTTTAGCATAACTTCCAAATAAATATACTGCACATTGAGGAATAGCTGACAAAATATATTGTGTCGTCTCTTCAACACGTTTTTGTAAATCATCTCTTATTTGTAAATCAACCACAGTATTCCTCCTCACCTTGTATGATAATTTATTATATCATTTTATTATTCCCTTTTATACTCATACTCTATACCAATTTATTTTACTCAAAAAGTTTTTCTTACTTCTAGTGCTTTGGTAAATATACCCTAATTTTACGAGATAATACTTCAATCTCCATAGGTAAGCTTGGCCCAGTCTCTCCGTCCACATCTGTGACAAAATGATTGGTCTCTTGATTATGACACTCTATTTTAATACTACTTCCTGTGAGATAATCCACATTCACATCCTTTAAGTGAACACCTTGAAGTACTTTAAGCATTAGCGCTGGCATTTCAAAGAGCTTTAAGTTTTTGATACAAACTACATCAAACTTACCATCTGCAATCTCTGCATTTTTGGCAAGGTTAAGCATACCCCCTGCACCCTTTCCATTGAAAACTAAGATTAAGAGGTATTGACCATAAATCTCTTCACCATCTACTGTTAAAGTAATGTCCATCGCTTGGCAGTTTTGAATTTCTTCAAGTCCCTTAAAGTAGTATGCTAAACGCCCAAACTTTTTCTTTAACTCTGGGTCTACCGTATGAGATACCCCACTAAAAAGCCCCATATTACATACGTTAATGAAATATTTCTCATTTGCCCTACCAATATCAATATAATCTAATTGCCCCTCTGCAATTAAATCCAGACACTCATCTACACTATTAGGAAGACCTGCTGAATTTGCAAAATCATTAGCTGTGCCTAGTGGCAAAATCATAAGCGGAATATCTAACTCTTTTTCACACATAGCAGAGACACACTCATTGACTGTGCCATCTCCACCTGATACCAACATTAAATCCGTACGCTCTATTTCAACGCACTCCAATATGTATGACCTAATATCCCCTGGTGCTGTACTTCTATGAAGTCTAAGTTCATAACCAAGTTCTTGAAGTCTTTCTGTAATTCTATCTAGTTCTCCTACAATTGTCCTATGACCTGCATAGGCATTATAAACTAGTACTGCTTGTTTTCTCATCTGCTTCACCTCTACATTCTAACAATTATAGCATTACTTTAATGGTTTCTGTACTGCAATTATATCCATACTACAATCTCTTCTATATTGTGTTTCTAAGTAATCTATTTTTATTTCCACATTAACCCTATGCTATTATCTAACTATCATTCACTCAATTGCTTAATCTATTAATTTGCAACCTAACACAAGCCTATTTCAAATCCTCTCGCCCTTAAAATTCCATCAATACGCTCCTGCTCCAATTTCTCTATTTCATCAAAATCCCATTCATGAGAAAGCATATCCACACAAAATCCTTTTCTTGCCTTCTTTTCTCTTCGGAAATTTTGGTATTTATCGTTTAGAATATCAGAGAAATGATTTGGCTTCAATACCCAATCCAATCTCGCCTTCCAGCTACTCACACGACCACTTAAGAAATCACTTTCTTCAACCTTTTCAAAAACTGTCTTAAACACCTCTAAAGCTTGGCCATAATCCACACATAGCCTTTTTATTTTTCTTTGTTGCAGCATGCTCCATTCTTGAACAGGTTGATGTGACTGGCAAATTTGATTATATAGGGTTTTGATTGTTTCAAAAGGCACATCCTCTTCATTACACAAATTCTCTGCTTGATTGATATCAGTTTCAGCATTAGCGTTAGCATCAGAATTTATATTAACACTTAGATTATATTGACTCCTTGAATCTAGACTAAGACTAGTCTTTATGTCTGTATTATTATTTTGTCTATTATTAGTCTCTATATCAATACTATTATAATTATATATTCCATCTTGCAAATCTTGATTTCTAGTTTCCCAATCTTTGTTTACTTGAATCTTGCTCACATTAACGTCCTCTCCATTTACTTGATCCCTACTTACATCAACTTCATCTTCATTAAACCAATCTCTATAATCTATATTTCCTTGTTCAAAGATTCTCTGATTTCTCATCTTTAAATCATTCGTTTCTATATCTGTACTTTCTTGACTTATACAATCTAAAGTATTTCCATTTCTCACACCCATTGCGCCATATACAGCTTCTTGCGTAATATTTGCATTTACCGTTTCTTCTTGTTTAACCTTTTCTTCAAGTATATTTTCTCCCATAACTGAAGATTGTTCAAACTCTCCTTGAAGTTTTCCATTAACCAAATCATCATTTCTCATATAATAGGTTAACTTACTGATGCGATCATAATAAGATAAGTACATTTTACCTTGAAATTTATCTTGACTTAAATTAAATTCCTTCTTAGATTTATAAACCACCCCAATATGTTTAAAAGCTGTACGAAATTCTGTTGATGTCATCTGTAACTCTTCTACCCAACTTGTTCCTTCCTTATAATCTCTGTGTGCACATGGCTCCATAAACTTATAAAAAAGTTTGCCCTGCTGTCTAAAACAAGTTTCTAAATGAGATAAAATGATTACTGCATTAATGCTTCCTGCATACTCCCTTAACTCTGGATAATAGATAATCGTTTTAAATTTGTTCATCTCTTAACTCCCCTTTTCATCCTATTGTAATAAGTAAATTTTGTTCTCTTACTTATACATATGTCTCGAAAAAAGACATTCCCCCTAAAAAATGAAAAGTTTTTAAAAAATATTTTTCCATCTAACAAATCCTCATTTATATATTATTAAAATACTTATAATTTGACCCACATACAAAAAAGAAGAGCAACTACAGCTTTGATTCCTGTAATCGCTCTTCTTTCCTATACATTTCATTTATGATTGACATAATTTTGGTACGATTTATCTTTATGGCCCATTATGTCTTTATCTATAGTTTTTCTTAATCCATACTTCCTATCTTTGAATGCTCACTTGTTTTTTCACATTATCCCATTGCATATTAACACCACTAAACGCTTTAGCAACTTGTGAAATTGGAATATAGACTCTTCCTGAGTCATTAAATGCCGCTGCATCCATTGCTTGACTTACACCATTTACGGTCATTGTCTTTGAATCAAGTGGTACTTTAACTGTATTTGATCCATCATAGATTGTAACGGTTTGTGTTTTAGCATCCCAACCTACTTTAGATGAATCAATATTAAGTGCATATGCTACATAACGAATTGGAATATAGATACGGCCATTTCTAATCTTTGGTGCTGCATCCATTTGCTGAGATACACCATTTTGAGTCCATGTTTTTTGATTTAATGTAAAGACAACATTAGATGATTTTGAAGATGGTGCATTTGTTTGAGCTGATATTGGTAGTGCATTATATGTTTGAGTTTTTTCATTCCCTTTAATATCAGTTGCCACTATTGCGTAAGTTCCTGCACCTGATACTGGATATCTTACTGTTCCGCCTGCACCTGACATATTAATATCTACGCCATTTACTGTAACCTTAGATAATTTATTATCTGTAATCTGAGTGTTAGGTTTTGCTGTAATCACTAGGTAAATTATATTTCCTACATTAGCTTGAGAAACAGTTAATGACGGTTCATACGCTGTTTGTATTGCTTTTGTATCAATATATAAACTCTTTTCTGCTTTCTGACCATAATTATCTGTCACTATAACTTTATATGTAGCTGTACCACTTACAGGATACTCAATCTTTTCACCTGCTTTTTTACAACTTACTGTTTTACCATTTACTGTTACCTTTGAAATATCTGCATTACCATTTGGATATGCTTCAATAATTAAGTTCCATTGATTATTTTTATAAATTTTATCTAGTGTTAAAGATGGTGTTTTAGCATTAATATCTACATCAAATCTCTTAGTTGTTTTATTTCCAGCAGTATCTTTAACTTCTACTTTATACTCACCTGATGATGTTACTTTATGTTCGACAGTGCCACCACTTGAGCTAAAAGAAATAGTTTTATCATCTACTTTAACAGTATCAATCGCTACATTATCACTTGCCTTAATAACTAAATAGCATACCCCATTTTTAATTTTTTGAGATAACTCAAGTTCTGGATCTTCCTTATCATCTAAAGTAATACTGAAACTACTTTTACTTTCCTTGCCAGTACTATCTTTAACCACTACTTCATATGTACCACCAGAAGTTATCTCTATATAATATTGCGCGTTTGTGCTATTTCCAGAGTATTTGGTAGCGGTCTTCCCATCAATTGTTACACTCTTAATGGCATTATCAGTAATTACTCTTACTATTAAACACATTTTATCATCAATTGTTTTTGTTTTAGCATTACTAACTGTAATAGCACCTGATGTTGTGGTTGCATATACTGCATTTCTTACCATTGAAAAACGCTTTGCCTCTTGGTTCATCTGAGTCTCTTTTGCACAAAGTCCATTCATACTGCTAGAGATAACCATTCCAGCTACTAATACTTTTGCTAATCTTTTATGTATCTTCATTTCAAAACCCTCCCCATTTTTTGAAATATCTAGAATATCATAACACACTTCCAAACCTTATAATATTTTATTACATTTTTTTAATCTTTTGTCGTTGTATATTTCTATCTATACATCTAAGATTTATATTTCTAGTAAGCTATTCTTCTACCGGCTTATTCCTCTATAGCAATATCCTTCTCTACTTGATGTTGCTTTGGCTTTAATTGATTTTTGATAAGTTCCAATAAGCACTTACACCAAATCCCCAGCCCTACTAGCATCGTTACTATTATGCTATATTGCTTTATGTAATGTTTCTTATAAAAAATCCACATCGCATTGTGAAAATCAAAGATTACTTTGTGACGACGCCTTTTGGAACTTCCCCCCTTATGATGAATAATCTTTTGCTTTGGGTAATATAAAATTTTATATCCTCCTTCTTTAATCCTAAAACATAAATCAATATCCTCTCCATACATAAAGAAATCTTCATCTAATAGTCCAACTTCATCTAAAACACGTTTAGGTATTAGCATAAAAGCACCTGTTAGTACCTCTACTTCCCCCACTTCATCTTCCCCTAAATGCAAGGCAGCATACTGACCATATTTTATAGGGTCTTTTTTATCCCATTTCATAAAGTAATACAATGATGCTTTCGGTGTTGGAAAACCTCTCTTACACGCATGGTCTAATGTACCATCAGCTAAAACAACTTTACATCCTAAGGCACCTAAACTTTTATTGGCTTCCATTTGCTTCAAACATTCTTCTAAGCAATTTCCCTCTACCTCTGTATCAGAATTGAGAAGCAAAATGTATTCTCCCTTTGCCTTTCTTATGCCAATGTTATTTGCCTTAGAAAAACCTAAGTTTGCTGTATTTTTAATAATATGTACTAATCCTTCTTCTATTTCCTGACTAAACGTATCTTCCAAAGCTTCAATACTACCATCAACTGAAGCATTATCTACTAAAATAATTTCATATTTAAAATCATATTGCTTTTGAATCACTGATTCTACGGTCTGCTTCGTTAAAAAATAGGTATTATAATTGACTATAACAATAGATAGCTTCATCTACTTCTCCTTTTTAAATCTTCTAATTAATCTATCGATTTCCTTAGAGGTATTTGTATTCTTGATTTGACTAGTGGACAAACTCATACTTTATCTATTTAACTAACTTACTAATCATATACTTTACTGTGTTTAAAATCAGCAATCCTTCAATCACTATATAATTTTTCAAGTGTTTCCGTTGATATGTTACTTTTTCTATTTGATGTGCATTCTTTAAACCTTCTACAAATCCTTCCCTATATGCCTCTCCAAATCCCTGCTTTCGAAACCATAGATATTTAACCCATGTGCCTACTACTAAGGCTGGAAAATTGATAAGTAGTTGTATGAATGGCATATTTTTATAAGGTACATATACGTTATTTCTAGCTGCTAATCTTACTTTAAACTCATTATATTTACTACCTGATGTAGCACTTCCTATATGGTATACCTTTGCATCTGGGCAATAAACATTGTAATATCCATAAATCCTAGCACGATAGCTCACATCTACATCTTCCATATAGGCAAAAAAATTCTCATCAAATAAACCAATCTTATCAAAGACTTCTTTTCGGTATAGCGCAGCTCCTGCACATGCACTAAAGACCCTTTTTCTTTTTGTAAATTGCTCTACAGGCTTTCCATCTCCTGTCTTATATGCCCATCCTAAAACAGTATATTCATCTCCTGCATCATCCATCATGCTATGATTGTGATAAGCTATCATCTTACTTGATACACCAAAAATACGTTTATCCCTTTCAATTGCTTTCACCATTTGACTAACAAAATCTGCTTCTAGTACTGTATCATTATTCAGTAGCAAAACATACTCACCTTTTGCCATTTTAATCCCTTCATTAACTGCAGAACTAAAACCATAATTTTGATTTAATTTCTTCCAAATAATATCTGGGTATTCTTCCTTAACCCATTTATAATCACTATCTTGCGAAGCATTATCTATAATAATTGTTTCAAACTCTAAGTTGTCTTGAATTCTAAGGGACTCTATACAACTCTTTAAATAATTCATTCCATTGTAATTTGGAATGACTATCGATACCTTTGACATAGTACTCCTCATTTCTATGATTTGCATCAATATCTTACATTTTTACTCTATTGCTATACTTTCTAAAACTAAACTATTCTCATTTAAATAATCTTGCGCATATAAGAACTCAACTTTATCATCATAAAACTCTACATCATATAATAACACGCCTTTATCATCTTCTATTTTTATCATATGATCTTGACTACACTTATTGAATTCTTTATCAAATATTGCATAATACGCCTTAGCTCCAGAATAAGATTTTCCTATATTATCTTTATCACTACTATAGTATAAATACCACTTATCATCTTTAAAACATAATCTTGCTGGTTCCTGATCCGCTACTAGACTTAATAGTTCTTTAGGCGTGCTCCAACTTTTTCCCATATCCTTCGATTGGACAACATTGATAGTAGACATACCTTTATCTATTACTTCTTTTTCAAATATACAAGATAGTATTTCCCCATCATGTATCAGGTCAATATCTTCAATATTATTTTGATACTTCACAATATCTGATACATAATCCCATGTCTTTAAATCTTTAGACTTATACATCTGTACTGTATATACCCCATTTTGCTGAGTGTCATCTCCATTATTTACATTCCCTTGAATAGATGTAATAGTAATATAATACTCTTCTCCATATTTCATAATCGTAGGATCAATAGAAAGTGCCTCATTCTTTAATACAACCTCATTACTTATAACATTCCCCACACTATCTAAAACACATATTCCTACTTCATAATCCCAATTAGCATATACCACTACTATGCTCTTCTCATCCTCTACACAAGATAACCAACTACTATTTATTCCTAAATCATATAT
>JAGAVZ010000066.1 GCA_017941635.1 Cellulosilyticum sp. | reverse complement strand
ATTTCATATGGTCTCCTCCTAGTTAACAAAATATAAGTAACTGTATATAAATTTTACAATATTTTGAATAATTAATCAAATAAAAGATGCATATTAGCCATAATATAAGAAAATAATTAAATAGGATAAAATAAATAGGTAATCGAAAAGAATATGGTATAATATAAGAAATATAAATTGACATTAAAATGGAGGACATCATGAATAAACCAAAAGTATGTATTATTTTTACTGGGGGAACTATTTCGATGACAGTAGATGAGGAGATTGGTGCAGCCATTCCAACTTTGTCTGGTGAACAAATTTTATCAATGGTATCTAATATTGATAAAATTGCAGACATAGAGGTGTGCAACTTTGGTGAAATTCCAGGACCTCATATGACATTTGAAAAGTTAATAGAATTAAAAAGGATAATTAAAACAAAATTAGAGGATGAAACGATTACAGGTGTGATTGTGACGCATGGGACAGATACATTAGAAGAAACGGCTTATTTTCTAGATTTAACTATTAATCATAGTAAGCCAGTAGTAGTAGTAGGTGCAATGCGCAATAGTTCAGAGCTTGGCTATGATGGTTCAAGTAATTTAGCCGCGGCTGTATGTACAGCTGTTTCACCTAAAGCTAGAAATAAGGGTGTCTTAGTGGTTCTTAATAATATGGTAAATGCAGCAGCAGAAGTGATTAAAACCAATACCCTTTCATTAGATACATTCCAATCACCTTATGGTCCACTGGGAATCATTGATACAAATGACTTCATCGTCTATAGAGATATTGCATACCGTCAACATATTGACACAGATTGTGTAGAAAGACGTGTCGATTTAATCAAAACAGTCATTGATATGGATGATAGGCTCATTCGTTGTTCTGTAGACTCTGGAGCTGTAGGTATTGTTATTGAAGCTATGGGACGAGGCAATGTCTCACCAAAAGTGATGAATGGAATTCGCTATGCCATGAGCAAAGGGGTAGTAGTTGTTGTGGTATCAAGATGTTATTCAGGGCGTGTTTATGTAAGTTATGGCTATACTGGTGGTGGAAAAGAACTTTCTGATTTAGGTGTGATTATGGGTGGTGACATGAGAGGACCAAAAGCACGTTTAAAACTCATGTTAGCTTTAGGCAAAACAAAGGACTCAGAAAAAATTAGACCATTATTTGAAAATGAAACATATAGTTTATAAATAATCAAAATAAATCTATTCATAAAAGAAATAGATGGATGAAGAAGTGGCCTTTAATAAGAGCCACTTTTTCTATGGGCAAAATTAAAAATGATTCGTATGACAGAATATGGGATAATATGAAATATAGCATCTAGAGCAACCCCAAAAGACTTATTTTGTCAGTTAGAAAAATATATTATATAATGAGGGCTATAGAATGAATAGACAAGTAAAGGAGTATTGAATGGGAAAAAAATTAGTATTAGCTGAAAAACCTAGCGTGGGAAGAGATATTGCCCGCGTTTTAAAATGTCAAAAACAAAATGGCAGTTATATAGAAGGAAATGACTATGTGGTGACTTGGGCAATGGGACATTTAGTAGGTCTTGCTGACCCAGAAACTTATGGGAATGAGTATAAAACATGGTCTATGGAAACACTTCCAATGTTACCTGAGCGCATGAAATTAACTGTTTTAAAAGGAACAGGTAAACAATTCCAAGCCGTTAAAGGATTACTTTTGCGTAAAGATATTACAGAAATTATTATTGCAACAGATGCAGGGCGTGAAGGGGAGTTAGTTGCCCGTTGGATACTAGATAAAGTAGGTGTCAAAAAGCCAATTCAAAGATTATGGATTTCATCAGTAACAGATAAAGCGATTTTAGAAGGCTTTAAAAATCTAAAACCAGGCAAAGAATATGAAAATTTATATCGTGCAGCAGTATGTCGTGCAGAAAGTGACTGGTTAGTCGGATTAAATGTCACAAGGGCATTAACTTGTAAATATAATGCACAGCTTTCAGCAGGGCGTGTGCAATCGGCCACACTTGCGATGATTGTAGCAAGAGAAGAGGCGATTAAGAATTTCGTACCAAAGGCATACTTTACAATAAGTGCAAAAACAAGTGGTTTTATACTCGCTTATAAAAATTCAAGCCAAAAGATACTTGCAGATGAAAAAGTGGTGGATACGATTGTAGGTAAATTAAATGGTCAAATGGCAGTTGTTACAGAGCTTAAAGAAAGTCAAAAGAAACAATATGCACCAGGACTTTATGATTTAACAGAACTCCAAAGAGATGCGAATAAATATTTTGGTTATAGTCCAAAACAAACTTTATCCATTATGCAAAGACTTTATGAAAATTATAAAGTTTTAACTTATCCAAGAACAGATTCACGTTATTTATCAGAGGATATCGTACCAACTTTGAAAGAACGTTTAAAGGCAGTAGCGATTGGGCCTTATCGTACCTTTGCAAATGATGTTTTAAATAAAGGATTTAAAGTGAATAAAAGCTTTGTGGATAATACAAAGGTATCAGATCACCATGCGATTATTCCAACAGAAGAAAGTCCAATTCTTCAAAAGCTAAGTTTAGAAGAACGCAAAATTTATGATTTAGTTGTCAAACGTTTTTTAAGTGTGCTTATGACACCATGTGTGTATACACAAATGCAACTAACAGCAGAAGCAGCTGGTGAAAGCCTAACAGCCAAAGGGAAAAATATTATAGAAAAGGGCTGGAAAGCTCTCTATGACCAAAGCTTCGATGAAGAAGAGGAAACAGAAGACAAAGATCAAAATCTTCCTGAGCTTAAAAAAGGTGATCAAATTAAGTTAACAAGTGTGGTTAAGAATAAATGCTACACTAAAGCACCAGCACGCTTTACAGAAGCAACGCTGCTTTCCGCTATGGAAAGACCTCAACAATATGTCCATGTAGATCAAAAGGCTGCAAAGACATTAGGCGAAACAGGTGGTATTGGAACCGTTGCAACACGAGCGGATATTATAGAGAAACTTTATAATATGTTTTATATTGAAAAGAATGGTAAAGAAATTTTACCAACTTCAAAAGGAAAGCAGCTGATTGATCTGGTACCAACAGATTTAAAATCACCATTACTTACGGCACAGTGGGAAGGTGAATTAGAACGTATTAGTACAGGGAAGCAAAATCCAAAAGTATTTATGGAACGTATTAGAAAGTATAGTAGTGATCTTGTACAAGATGTCAAAGGTTCTGATTCCAAATATGTTCACGATAATATGACAGGCAAACGTTGCCCAGATTGTGGTAAGTTTTTACTTGAAGTCAAAGGGAAACATGGTAAACTCTATGTTTGCCAAGACAGAGCTTGCGGTTATAAAGAAACAATCAGTAAACTGACTAATACACGTTGTCCAAACTGCCATAAGAAATTAGAATTACGTGGAGAGGGAGATGGACAAATCTATGTGTGTACAACTTGTACCTTTAGGGAAAAGCTTTCTTCATATAATAAGAAATATCGTAATAACAATCAGAAGGTGGATAAAAAATCTGTACAACGTTACTTAAAAGCACAAGAAAAAGAAGATGAAGGTAACTTTGCTTTTGCTGCTTTTGGAGATTTATTTAAAAAGGACTAAGTTTCGTTTATTGTCAGATTACAAGTGACATGCTAGAATAAGGTCAACGTAAAAAGAAAAGAGGAACAAAACAAATGATGCACATTGTTTTACATGAACCAGAGATTCCACAAAATACAGGAAATATTGCAAGAACTTGCGCGGCGACAGGGGCTATCCTTCACCTTATTGAGCCACTAGGGTTCTCGTTAGATGAAAAACATGTTAAAAGAGCAGGAATGGATTATTGGCATTTAGTAGATGTTCGTCGTTATGCCAACTATCAAGAATTCTTGGAGAAAAATAATTTCCCTAAAGTCTATATGGCAACAACAAAATCTAGACAAACTTATGCAGATGTCAATTATGAAGAAGAATGTTACATTATGTTTGGAAGAGAATCAAAAGGGATTCCAGAAGAAATCTTACTAGAGAGCAAAGAAACTTGTATTCGTATTCCAATGGCAGGTGAGGCACGCTCACTTAATTTATCCAATTCAGTTGCCATTGTTCTTTACGAAGCACTTAGACAGCATGAATTTAATCACCTCTTAAAAGAAGGGGAATTACACCACTATCACTGGTAGAAAACAAATCAGTAGAAGTTGTATAAAAAATTTCAAATAAGACCATACTAGTCAATGATTTATTATTAATTTACGCTTTGGGCGTTTATTGGAGGAAATGATGAAGCAGATTACAAAAGGACTAGTTGGTCTTATTTTATTAGGTACATTAGCCTCTCCACTTTGTGCAAGTGTACAGAAGGATCGTATTTTTCCTAACTATACAGGCATCAAGGCACAGACCAATTCAGAATCTATAGAGATGAATGAGTATCCAAGTAGATATAGTACACAAGTGTCTACTCGTGTAAATCATAATATATATATATTAGGCATGAATCATAATTGGTATCGCGTAAGTGTCAATGGAAAAGAAGGATGGGTTTCAAAGGATACACTTTCAGTAGCAGATGAAGGCATTATACCCTATAGCAAAGTGCTTGGGGAAGAAATTGTAGAATATGGTAAACTTTTTATTGGCACGCCTTATGTATGGGGAGGAAATGACCTTAGAAATGGTGTGGACTGCTCTGGTCTTACAAAGAAAGTCTTTGAAGGCTTTGATATTAATATCAGTCGATTATCCTATACACAAGTCAATGATGGGAAGAAAGTTTCAAAATCAGAACTAAGACCTGGTGATTTAGTTTTCTTTGATACAAGTGGTGAAAATAACGGTAATATTTCGCATGTGGGTATTTATGCAGGAAATGATTTATTTTTACATGCAGATTGTACAAAGGGTGTAACCATTAGTAGTTTATCTAACGCATATTATGCAAGAAATTATGTTACAGGTAGTCGAATTTTGAGTGATCGATCATAATAAGATTAAAAGCATGAGAGGCGTAAGGAACAAAGGTTCTTTACGCCTTATTTTGGAAATAGCCATCTTTAGGTGTTTCCAAAAAGGAAAAGTTATGTAATAATAGAAATAGCGTTAAATAATAAGTATGAGGTTTTAAGCGATGAATGAAAAAACACTTGTTAAATTAGAATTTCATAAAGTAAAAGCATTAGTTAGAGCACATGCACTTACAGAAGATGGTAAGATAAAAATAGACGCATTAATGCCAAAGACAACTTTAGAAGAAGTTAAAGTATTACAGGCAGAAACGTCAGATGCCCTAATGATGAGTGTTAAACAAGGCAAACTGCCACTTAGTAATCTTAAACCAGTTGCACCAGTTATAAAACGTGTAGAAATTGGTGCTATTTTAAGTGGTGGTGAACTTTTAGTTGTACGTGATACTTTAAGAATGACACGTAAAGCAAGAAATTATTATCAAGATGCAATCAGTAATGGTGAAAGCTATGATGTGATTGGTTCATATTTTGAGACTTTAGTTACACAAAATGCTATTGAACGTGAGATTTCAAGATGTATTATCTCACCAGAGCAAGTAGCAGATGATGCTTCCCCAGAACTTGCACAAATTCGTAAACAAAAGCTAACACTGGGCAATCGTATCAAAGAAAGTTTGCAACAAATTATTCGTTCAAGTCATTATCAAGATATGATTCAAGAACCAGTTGTTACAGTAAGACAGGATCGTTATTGTATACCTGTTAAGGTAGAATATAAAAGTCAGTTTAAAGGAATTGTTCATGATCAATCTTCAACAGGAGCAACCGTATTTATCGAGCCAATGACAGTTGTTGAAATTGGAAATGAATTAAAGGGACTAGAAACAAAAGAGCATGAAGAAATTGAAAAAATCTTAACTACGCTTACAGAAAGTCTCGTATCTTATACAGATGAGATTAATACAAGTTATGAGCAGCTTATTTTATTAGATAGTATATTTGCACGTAGTGAATTCTCATTACGCTATGATTGTAGAGAGCCAAAACTCAATGATAAAGGATATATCGAATTAAAGCGTGCACGTCATCCACTGTTAGATCAGGAACATGTTGTACCTATTGATGTAAGATTAGGTAGAGAGTTTACAACACTCCTTATTACAGGGCCTAATACAGGTGGTAAGACCGTTACACTTAAAACATTGGGACTCTTTTCAATGATGGCAGCAGTTGGACTTCAAATACCGGCAGCTGAAGGAAGTGAAGTGGCTGTATTTGATAGCATTTATGCAGACTTAGGAGATGAGCAAAGTATTGAACAAAGCTTAAGTACATTCTCAGCACATATGACAAATGTAGTATCCATTTTAAAAGATATGAGTCTAAATTCACTCATTCTTTTAGATGAGCTTGGTTCAGGGACAGACCCTATTGAAGGGGCTGCGCTTGCTATGTCTATTTTAGAACATTTAAGAAAACAACAAATTCGTACAGTTGCTACAACACATTATAGTGAATTAAAGCTTTATGCTCTTTCAACAGAAGATGTAGAAAATGCAAGCTGTGAATTTGATGTCAAATCTTTAAGACCAACTTATCGTTTACTCATTGGTGTGCCAGGAAAGAGTAATGCCTTTGCAATTTCCAAACGTTTAGGTTTACCTGAGTATTTAATTGATGATGCTAAAGTGTATCTTGAAAAAGAAAATGTTAAGATGGAAGATATCTTAGTGGATCTTGAGCAAAGTAAACGTATGGCAGAGATTGAAAGTGAACGTGCCCAAGCTTTCAGATTAGAAGCAGAACGTCTAAAAGAAGAAATTCAAAAAGAACGTAGCAAGATTGATAAAGCAAAGAAAAAAATTATGGAACGTGCTGAGCTTAAAGCAAAAGAGCTTTTAAGAGAAGCAGAAGAAGAAGCAGACCGTGCTTTAAAAGAAGTTCGTGCCGCAGCAAGAAAAGCACAAGTTATGATTGATGAACGTAGCTTACAAGAAGCCAAACAAGGGATGAGTGATACCCTTAAGAAGCAACATAAACGTGCAAGTAAGGTGACTGGTAAATCAGCTGAAAAAGCATTAACAAGTGTAACGGTAGGAACAGAAGTTATGGTGACAAGTTTAATGCAAAAAGGAATTGTTACAAAAGAAGCGGATAAAAATGGTATGGTAGAAGTTCGTATGGGTATTATGCCAATGAAAGTCAAACTTGCAGATTTACAAAGTGTAAAAGAAGAAACGGTTACAATTTCAGCTAAGTCAAATAAGACAAAACAAAAAGGACAAATTAGTTATAACGTAAGAAAAACACAAAGTATTTCTACTGAGGTTGATGTAAGAGGCTTAATGGTAGATGAAGCATGGCCAGTAGTAGATAAATATTTAGATGATGCATATTTAGCAGGACTTAAGCAAGTAACTATTATTCATGGTAAAGGAACAGGTGCGCTTAGAACAGCTATTATGCAACGATTAAAAAGGCATCCACATGTAGAAGCACAAAGACCGGGTACATTTGGCGAAGGTGAGATGGGTGTAACAGTGGTAACTGTAAAATAAATTTGAAAATGACAACGAGGTAGAGACAAGAAAGAGGACGAGTATGCTAAAGATATTAGTAGTAGATGATGACACAAATATTTCTGAATTAATTTCTTTATATTTAAATAAAGAAGGATATGAAACCAGGGAAGTAGCTAATGGTAGATTAGCAGTAGAGGTATTCGAAGAATATAGACCAGACTTAGTCCTTTTAGACATTATGTTGCCAGGTATGGATGGGTATGATGTATGTAAAGAGATTAGAAAAACAAGCCGTACACCAATCATCATGTTAACAGCTAAAGGGGAAGTATTTGATAAGGTTTTAGGATTAGAATTAGGTGCTGATGATTATATGGTAAAACCATTTGATCCAAAAGAATTAATGGCACGTGTAAAAGCAGTTTTAAGACGTAATGTATTGCCAGTAGTAGAAGAAAAACCAAAAAATAGAATTGTATTAGACCAATTAATTATTGACAAAGACAATTATTCTGTGACTTATGAAGGAAATTTAGTAGAATTACCACCTAAAGAATTAGAGGTGCTTTATTTCTTAGCAAGTCATCCAAAGCAAGTGTTTACAAGAGAACAGCTTTTAGATAAAATTTGGGGTTATGATTTTGTAGGAGACACAAGAACTGTTGATGTTCATATTAAGAGGTTAAGAGATAAGTTTGAAGGAGAGCATTCATGGAGCATCAAAACCGTATGGGGCGTAGGTTACAAATTCGAAAGATAAAAAGTAACTTAAGATTTCCTTCATTATTTAGTCGCTTAGTATGTATTTATATTAGTATTTTGGTGATTATGCTTGTTGTACTATTTGTAACCTTTACAAATTCATTTCAATCGTACTTTGTAAAGTACACACAACAAATTATGCTCAATCAAGCACAAGGAATAGCAACAGAATACTATAAAGCATGCACATACAGTAAATCTAAGGAAGAAGCCATGAGTCAAGTTTTTCCGCGTATTGAAATATTAAATAGTTATTTAGTAGCAACCACTTGGGTTGTAGATCAATATGGGAATGGTTATGTGATTGATCAGGAAGAGGTTTCAGCATTAGAACCTAATGCTGCTACAGGAGAAAGTTTGGATAGTGTTTTTGCAGGAGAAGTCATTGCATTTGCAAATGGTTTTAAGGAAAGTTTTTCAACACCTGTGCTAACCATTGGTTATCCAATTACTGTTAATAATCAAACACAATATGCTTTATTTATTCACACACCAATGCCACACATTTTAGAAACCATTGATCAGGTACGTAACTTAATTCTAAATGTTGTAGGTTTTGTGGGAAGTATTGTGTTCATATGGATTTATACCGTATCAAAACAGATGACTAAGCCTCTAAAAGAAATGAATGAGGTTGCTAAGAATATTGCCAATGGAAGTTTTAGTGAACGTATAGAAGTAAAGGGGAATGATGAAATTGCACAATTAGGTTTATCTCTTAATCACATGGCAGAAGCTTTAGATAAGATTGAAGAAGATCGAAGGATATTTATTGCTAATATTTCACATGATTTGCGTTCGCCATTAACCTCTATACAAGGATTTGTCACTGCAATATTAGATGGTACAATCGATGTGGAACATCAAGATCGATATCTTAATATTGTTTTAAATGAGTCAAAACGTCTTATTACAATGACGAATACGATTCTAGAACTTGATCAAATGCAGGAATCTAAGAAACCTGTCAAGAAGGTTCAAATCAATATTAATCAAATCATTGAAGAGGCTACATTAGGATTGGAGAATAGACGTAAAAATAAGAATGTGCACATTGTTACAGATATAGATAAAGATTATTGTTGGGTATTAGGTGACGTAGATGGTGTGACACGTGTTGTTCATAACTTACTAGATAACGCATTTAAGTTTGTAGATGAAGGTGGACATATTATTGTACGTAGCCGTATGCAACAAGATAAATTATGGATTAGCATTTTAAATGATGGTCCAGAAATACCAAGAGAACAACAAAAATTAATATGGGAGCGATTTTATAAAGGAGATCGCTCACGTGGTCAAGATAAAAAAGGTGTAGGTTTAGGATTAGTTATTGTCAAAGAAATTTTAAAACAACATGATGAGACCATTATGGTACATTCAGAGCCTGGAGAAATGGTTGAATTCCGTTTTTCATTGACATTGGCATAACATCATATGGTGTAGAACATGCATTATATAAACCCATGCACAATTTAACCCATGCATATATGTAGAATATATGCATGGGTTTTTTATGTAGAAATGAACTAAGGCTGTGGCTTGAAATGTATATATGGATTTGATACGATTAATTTATATGGGAAAATAATATGGGAGGCCAATATGAATAATGGGGAAATTGGCAATCATAAGGATGTCGTGCAAGAAATAAGAATGAGAAGACAAATATATGGCATTATAAAGTAAGCAATGCCATAATAGCCAAAGAAAAGCAAACTAAGTGATAAATCACTTGGTTTGCTTTCTTTGTGTGAAAAGGATTGCAAAAGTTTTGATGGACGTTGAAAAGATAATATAGATTTGATAGTATTAGTTATAGAGAAGAATAGGAGAGAAATAGGATGCCTTTAATTAATGAATTAAAACCTCAAGAAACCATTAGAGGGACATATCTATGCAAATTTAAACAAATATTAAAGAATAAAAATGGAAAAGATTATTGTAGTGTACGACTTCAAGATTGTACTGGCAATTTAGATGGTAAGATTTGGTCTCTTCATAGTGGAATTAGTGCTTTTGAAGTAGATGATATTGTTGAAGTAGAAGGTGAAACACTACTTTATCAAGAGAATTTACAACTGAATATCACAAAAGTCACAAAGTTAGAATCAGGCTATGATTTAAAAGATTTTATTCCCCATACAAAAAAGGATGTTACCAAATTGCAAGAGCGTCTGATGCAATTTATTGATGAAGTAGAAAATCAGCATATTAAAAAATTATTAGAAGAAATTTTTTACAATGATGAGATGTTTGAAAACTTTTCTAAACATAGTGCTGGAAAAAGTGTGCATCATGGTTATTTAAGTGGCTTATTAGAACATACTGTAACAGTTACAGAAATTGGTGTAGACTTAGCAAGCAAATACGATTATGTATGTAAAGATTATGTAATTGCAGGCTGTTTATTACATGATATTGGAAAGCTTAAGGAACTCACTGCTTTTCCTAAAAATGATTATTCTGATGAAGGACAATTGTTAGGTCATTTAATGATTGGTGCTGAAATGATTCATGATGTAGCACGTGGTATTGAAGATTTTCCAGAAGAAGTGGAACGTATTTTAAAGCATATTTTAATTGCACATCATGGAGAATATGAATATGGATCACCAAAGCGTCCAAAATGTATGGAAGCAATGATTGTTCATTTAGCAGACTATACAGATTCTAGACTCAAGATGATGGAAGAAATGCTTGAAAGTAGCCATGATGAACTCTATGTCGGATATCATAAAGTTTTAACAAGGAATATTCGTAAAGTAAGCTTATGAAAAAGAAACCAATAAGAATATCAGCTCATGAGATTAATAGTTTTACCTATTGTCCATACCAATGGTATTACGGGCGCAAGTATGGTCAAAAAGCACTTAAAGAAAAGTATATGGCATTGGAACGAAAAGCACCACCCCATGAGGGAAACTTTAAAAGAGGACTACGTTTTCACAATCATTATTACAAAGATTATGAGAGAAAAAGAAGGATAGAGTGGGGAATAGTAGGTTTATTTATCCTACTGTTAATATGGAGCATTGTAGAATGGCTTATTTAATAGAAAGTGTTATAGCAATATTTATGGTTTTCCTATTGTGTAGATTAAAACCAACCATTAAGTGTATTCCAA
Source organism: Cellulosilyticum sp. (assembly GCA_017941635.1). Taxonomy (GTDB): domain Bacteria; phylum Bacillota; class Clostridia; order Lachnospirales; family Cellulosilyticaceae; genus Cellulosilyticum. The sequence continues at coordinate 2,663 of JAGAVZ010000066.1, read as the reverse complement.
GGAAGCAATTAGGTGTATCAAGAGCTACAGCTATTTATACAGATAAAAAAGGTGTTAAGATGCTCATTGACTATGAATTAGGCCTACAAGGTAAACCAGATATGATTTTTGAAACTTGGATTTTAAAACGATATATCCCATTAGAAATCAAAAGTGGAAGAATAAAAGATAATGAGCCGCATCAAGGAGACTTATATCAGCTGGTAGCTTATTTTATTTTAATTGAGCAGGTTTATGGTAAAAAGCCACCTTATGGGAAATTGGTATATGCCAATAAAACCTTTAAGGTGCGTAACACAGCAAAGCTTAGAAAAAAAGTTTTAGTAATGCTTGCTCAAATGAGAGAAATGTTAGATGAAAAGATAGAGATTAAAGTGGATGCAGAGTATACAAAGTGTAGACATTGTGTATGTAAGGATACCGTTTGTAAGTGGACGAAGGGGGATAAACATGTTTTTTGATAAGAAGAAGTCAGTTGCAAAACCAAGCGCTAGTACGAAGCAGGGGATACAACCTAAAAAAGACATAGCGTCTAAGGGTGATAATGGAAGTTCACCTTTATTAGAACGTTATTTACAAAAAACAATGACAGATCATATGAGAAATGTAGATGATGAAGCACTAGCAAAAGCGATTCAGACACTCTTGTATGAGGAGAAAAATAGAAATAAACACATGAATTAGGAGCAAGTGAATGAATGAAGTAATTCAAAAAGCACAACATTATGAAGTAGAAATTATCGATATGGGTGAAGGTGGAGAAGGAATTGGAAAAATCCAAGACTTTACAGTTTTTGTACCTAATGTTTTAGTCGGTGACCAAGTAGAAATTTGTCTTACTAAAGTAAAGAAAAACTATGGATTTGGTAAATTAGTACGCATCATCACACCATCAATTTATCGTATTGAAGTAAGATGTGACAAGGAAGCTATCTGTGGTGGTTGCCAATTCCAAAGTTTAGATTATCAGAAACAGTTGGAATGGAAACGTCAAAAAGTAGAAAACTGTTTAAAACGTATTGGAAAATTAGAAAATATTGAGGTAGAGCCAACTTTAGGGATGGGCACACCTTACCATTATCGTAACAAAGCACAGTATCCAATCCGCCTGGTAGATGGCAAAGTAGAAATTGGATTTTTTGAAGCAAAAAGTAAAAAAGTTGTACCAGTGACAGACTGTTTAATTCAACACCCAATCAATAAAAAAATTATTGAGTGTGTGAAAGACTTTTTAAATGAATATAAAATAAGTATTTATGATGATGTCACACATAAAGGTCTTGTAAGACATTTAATGATTAAAACAGGCTACAAAGCACAAGATGTGATGGTATGTTTAGTGATTAATGGTAAGACGATGCCACATAGCAAAGCCTTTGTTGAGTGCTTACAAGCTATATCAGAAATTAAAAGTATTGTGCTCAATCACCATACAGATAAAACACCCGTTATTTTAGGAAAAGAGTGTACAGTATTATATGGAAGTGAAACAATTACTGAACAAATTGGAGAACTTAAGTTTAAAGTCTCACCACTTGCTTTCTTCCAAGTGAACCCATCTCAAACAGAAGTACTTTATCAAAAAGCATTGGAATATGCAGAACTAAGTGGTGATGAGATTGTTTGGGATGCTTATTGTGGGATTGGAAGTATTTCTTTATTCCTTGCACAAAAAGCTAAAAAAGTGTATGGTGTAGAGATTATTCCAGAAGCTATTGAAAATGCACGTGAAAATGCAAAGTTAAACGATTTAAATAATACAGAGTTTTATGCAGGTAAAGCAGAAGAGGTGATTCCAGATTTATATAAACAAGGTATTATAGCAGATACTATTGTCGTCGATCCACCAAGAAAAGGGTGTGATGAAAAACTTTTAGAAACATTAAAGGCTATGGTACCTCAGCGTATTGTATATGTATCTTGTGATCCAGCAACACTTGCTAGAGATTTAGCTTACTTAACAAAAGAAGCAGGCTATCAAGTAGAGAAAGTACAACCAGTGGATATGTTTCCACATACTTCGCATGTGGAGTGTATAGTGTCGTTAAAAAAGTAAATGGTGATTAACCCTTTTTCTAAAAAGAAAAAGGGTTAATTGATGAATTATAGATTCTTTAATGAAAAATTTCTTAAACCTCGAGTCTTTTCTAAAAATTAGGAATAAATATTTGAGGTTTAATGAATTAAGGTTAGAAAATAATAATAAATTAAATAAAAAGGATTAAGGGAAAACATCCCTTGATCCTTTTTTAGTCTTGGGCATTAACTTAGAACTTTGAATTTCTGGTAGGAATATAAACTTGTTTTTTGTGGAAAAAACTGTATAATATTACTGGTGTTGTTTTGGTGAAAACATAAATAATAAATATTGTTTACATATAAACAACGCGGTTTTATGAAGGAGAAGAAAATGGAGTTTACACAAATTAGTTTTGAAACAAGTGATTTATTTGAAAAAAGTGATATGAATATCTCTTATAGTACAATAGTTGAAAAAGATGAATTTTATTTTATTAAGGCAATGATATTTAGACAGAGTTCTAGAGTTGTGTATAGATCAGTACTTTCTTTTTGGGATGTTCGTAATATATGTAAGCACACACCAGTTAAGCCTGATGATGATAAGCAGATACTGCTCAATCTTAATAATATAAAGAATAGAT
>JAGAVZ010000065.1 GCA_017941635.1 Cellulosilyticum sp. | reverse complement strand
ACCTCTTCAAAAAATGCCCTTTAAATGGGTTATTTCTCACGCCCCAAAATAGCTTTTTCTCTTATAAATCACCTACCATTTTTAGGTTTAGTGTAACTAATCTTTGATTTTAATTTTTCATAGATTACTTTACACTACCATGCTTTCTACTAGCTATGTCTTCTTATTTATTGATATCTCCGTATAAGAATCATCTTTATAAATATAGTCTATAAAAATTCATTCTGACTGTCTAGTCTGCTTTCATGTGATTTTCTTTTTTTAGACGTACTTCAAACTCTTTTTCACTAAGTGGTTTACCAAAATAATAACCTTGAATAAAATCACAGTTCTTCTTTTTAAGTACCTCTAACTGCATTTCATTTTCTACACCTTCTGCAACCACTTTAATATCTAATGCATGTGCCATGCTAATAATACTATCTACAATCTCAGACAGAACCTTACTTGTTGTAATTTCATCTACAAAGGATTTATCAATTTTTAATATATCTAATGGAATACTTCTTAAGTAATTGAGCGATGAATAACCTGTTCCAAAGTCATCTAATGCAATTTTAATTCCCATTGCTTTTACATGATTGAAAAGTTCCATACTTTTTTCCACATCTTCCATTAATACAGACTCTGTTACCTCTATTTTAATACACTGTGGTGGTACACCTATTCGCTTGATGACATCAACTAACTTATCTAAAAAATCTTTTTCTCTAATTTGTATAGACGATACATTAATATTCATAGTGAATTGATCATATCCTTGTTTATTAAACTTTCCTAATGCTTTCATAGCATTTTCTAACACCCAATCCCCTGCCTCTATGATGAGATCAGTCTCTTCAGCAATTGGAATAAATTCTCCTGGTGAAATAAATCCTAATTCGCTATCATACAATCTAATCAGAGCTTCACACCCAACTGTTTTTTCAGATTCTAAATCTATAATTGGCTGATATTGAAGATAAAAAGAGTTCTTAGCAACAGCTTCCCTTAGTGCCTCTTCCACTAGTAATTTTCTATCTAAAGTTTGAGACATAGCTTTCACGTAAAAACTATAGCTATTTTTGCCACTCTCCTTCACCTTATGCATAGCTGTATCTGCATTCTTAAGCAACATTGCACTATCTGCTCCATCCTCAGGATACATTGCTATCCCCATGCTACAAGTTAAATGTACTTTTAATTGGTCAATTTCTACTTTGTCCTGGAATATGCTTAAGATACCATAAATGATTTTATGTATTTCCTCCATATCTTCTACAGTACTTTTAAAAATCACAAATTCATCTCCTCCAAACCTTCCTATAAAGGTATCTGGAGGTAATAAATCTTGAAGCACCTTACCCACATAATTAAGTACTTGATCCCCTACTTCATGGCTTAATACATCATTTATCTTTTTAAAATCATCCAAATCAATATATATCACAGCCGCTTGCTTAACGTCTCTATCTGACTCTAACCATACATCCATTCTTTCAATAAATGTATTTCTATTAAGACAACCTGTAAGCCCATCAAAACAAGTCAACTTTCTCATACGTTCTTCATTTGTTTTATTGTATGTAATATCTGTAAGAATACCTATTAACTTTTCAACCTCACCATCTTCACCTACAATAGCATGTCCCTTGCATAAGAGCCAGCACTTCTTTCCCTCCTTCATAATCCATACTTCTTGAGTAAAATCTCTAATCTCACCAGAAATGCATCGCTGCGTATTAAGTGTTATACTTTCTACTAATGCAGGTCCCAAAAAACGTTTAATCGTCGTTGT
>JAGAVZ010000064.1 GCA_017941635.1 Cellulosilyticum sp. | reverse complement strand
TACAAGACAAGAGACTTAATAAGAAGAGGTTAACCTTTAGACGGAAGTTACATATATTGTAAATGTGTAAAAATAATCTTTGGATTGGAGAACGGAGGCATGTCAGTCTATGAAAAGATTAGTTCCATTAGAGCAAGCGGCCGAGAAAGTTTGTAATGAGAATTCAAAACCACCACTCATTTTTCAGATTCCACCTGAGGAGGGAAGAGAAAGATTAGAAAAGGCTCAGGACTCACCCGTATTTAAATATCCAGCAGAGGTTCATGTACTTGAAGTGACCACAAATGCTTGGGGATGTGTAAAGGTTTTTGTTGTTGTGCCAGATAATATTTGTGATGTTCCAAATATCATTTATTATATTCATGGTGCAGGCTGGGTGTTTGGGAGTTTTCATACTCATGATAAATTAGTGAGAGAATTGGCAGCTAGAACAAATTCGATTATTATTTTTCCAGAGTATTCTCGTTCTCCTGAGGCAAAATATCCTGTAGCACTGGAACAATGCTATGATATCTTATCTCATGTTCCAGAAATACTAAATCAGATAGGCTGTCAAGCAAACCTAGAAACGTTAACTATTGCAGGAGATAGCGTAGGTGGTAATATGGCTACAATTATATCTATCATGGCAAAGCAAAAGTGTGGGCCAAAAATTCATAAGCAACTTTTATATTATCCTGTGACAGATGCTTGCTTTAATACCCATTCATATTGTCAATTTGCAGTAGACTATTATTTATATAGAGCAGGCATGATGTGGTTTTGGAATCAATATACCACTAGTAAGAGAGAGAGGAATGAAATTACCACGTCACCACTTCGAGCCAGTAAGGAAGATTTAGAAGGTCTTCCGGATGCTATGATTCTAACAGGAGAAGCAGATGTATTAAGAGATGAAGGCGAGTGTTATGCTAGAAAACTAAGAGCAGCAGGAGTAGAAGTCACAGCTATGCGCTTTCAAGCCATTATTCATGATTTTGTGATGTTAAATGCGCTGGATCAAACACAGGCATGTAGAGCAGCTATGGATGCATCAACGCAGTGGATTAATAGGAAAAATTACCCAACTGAATAAATTTTATTTTTTTACCCACATTATATAATGTAAAACTCTATTACATTATAAGGAGAAAAGTGATGTCAAAAATCATAGATGAAATTAAAGAAGAGATTAAAAGCATGGAAGCTCACCATGAGCAAAGAAAAGAGGAACGCCACGAAAGACATGAAGAAAAGGTTTTAAAAAGGGAAATTAAACACCAAATGAAACACGAAGAGCATGAAAAGAATAAAGAAGGTCGTAAGGTACGTCATGAAGAACATAAAAGAGAAAAAGAAGAAAGACATGAAGAAAAAGCTTTTGCTAAAGAATTAAAACACGAAATGAAACATGGTAAATAACAGCGAAATAATGCCTTAAATCAGTGAGTAAAAGGTAGTTTAGAAGTAAATACATTCTTCTAAGCTACTTTTTGCGTTAGGTGAATATTTCAAACCAAGTGGCTTTATCTACAATACTTTTTATTTGACTGTATAATAAAAAATAGGTAGAAGGTAAATGGCTAAACGAATTATATAACATAATAAAGGAATGGATGAAATGCAAAGATTTATAGAATACTTAGAAAATCAAGGAATAGAAAAAGAAATAGGCAATACATTCATTAAAAATGTAAATATGAGACAGTATAGCAAAGAACAAATTTTATTACATATGGGTGAGCAGAGCCAATCTATTTATTTCATCCTTCAAGGATTGGTAAGAGGATTTTATGTGAATGAAGAAGGGATGGAAGTCACTAAGTGCTTTTCAAAAGAGAATGATTGGTGTTGCGTATATAATATGTTACGTAAAGAACCATCAGAGTATTGGATTGAGACATTAGAAGACTGTGAATTAATAGAATTTAATATTCATGAGCTCCAGAGATTAATTTTGCCAAGTAGAATAAGAGAATGGATTCTATTACGTCAAGTTTAATTATTGTAAATAGGATTGAATGAGATATAAAGTATTAGGGAAATAAGCAAAATAGAAACAGACGTAAAGTGACTGGCTTTACATCTGTTTTTATTTGTATATAAGGGACGTTTAGGGCAAAAAGATGCTCGAAATGATATGACAAAATTAGTTTTTGGCTGTTTTAATCGTTGTACTTTTATTTGTAGTAGTGCTGGTTGTTGTAATCTCAGCACTAGATACATTTGTAAATTTCTTTGTAGTCTTGCTGAGTACAAAGTCATAGCTTTCAGTTTCACTTGAGCTAGTCATACCTTGGTGTTTGCCAAAGCCACCACCTTGTGGAGTACCTTCTTGTGTGCCAAAAGGCATTCCTTCTGAAGGTGTAGGAAGATCTTTCATATCCATGCCTTCTGGAAGAGTAGGTGGTTCATTTGTTGGTTGGACACCTTCTGGAAGGGCAGGGCGTTCACCGTTTTGCATATCTTTAGGTAACTCAGGACGCTTACTCTCATCAGGAAGAGCAGGTGGCTGACCATTGGTATTACCAGTAACATTTTTATTAGCTTGCATAGCATTTTCGGAAGACATATTTGGGTTATTTGATATCATCATACCTCTTGCTGAACTACCACCATGGTGAAGCGGGGTTCCTTTCGTGTAAGTAGTAATGGTGCTATAGAAACCGTCCATTTGTGTACCGGTAATTGTACCACCTTCATAAGCATGATAAGTACCTTCGGTTAAGGTTGGAGTACTAAATACAATATAGTTATAGTTTGCAGGGAAATCAAAGGCGAAAACAGGGCTATCTTTTTCATCAGTTACAGTAATAAGGGCATCAGATTGTTTAGAAAGTTCTAGTACCATGAAAAGTTGAGAAGAACTATCTTCGATAGGATCATACATATTACCTGCGCCAATGACTGTACCTCCGTTGATGGTTGTACCCATATCAGAGTCAATTCCGCCATCTCCGCTTTTTGGATTAGCCATAGAAATGATAGTACCACCATTAATTACATTCCAACCATTTGAATCGATACCATCGCCTTCAGCACCATTTCCAGCATAGATGTTTAAGTAACCATCATTCATTGTAAAGACGCTCATGCCATCTTCATTAACATTAATTCCATCATCTTTAGATTGGATATTGATATGTCCACCATTGATTGTTAGATGAAGCTCTGTATCTAAGCCTTCATTATCAGCAGTAATATTAAGGATACCATTGCCTTTCTCTTCACCATTAATTTCCATACTCATACAAGAATAGAAGGCTGCATCATATTTATGTAATTTCTTTTGCTCTGGATGATCTTTAAAAATTTTGCTAACATGAGAGCCTATAATATTGTTGACTGAATCATCAGCGATAATTACGCGAGCACCAGCTTTTGAAGTATCTACTTTGTTTGAGGCTGTTTCAGGTGTTGCATCAGTATCACATTCGTAGACGTTGTAGAATAAAACAGCAGGTGCAACGCTGCAGTTGATGTCTACATTATCAAAAATAAGGGTTACTTGGTCAGTTTCTTCCTTACCTACATTTACAAAGATTTGACCATAAGAAAGGTTACCTGAAATGCGATATGTACCGGGTTTAGTGATATTGACAACTGTATGTTTTTTCGCTTCTTCCGCAGTGTGCTTATCTACAGCAGTACCTTCACCATAAGTGTTGCCACTTTCATAAGTATCTTTGTCTTCATAGTAGATAATATCATGGCTTGTATAAATAGCATCACTAGATTGTGTAGAAGCTTTTTTACCATCTACTAAAATGCCTTCATCAGAAAGAGAAATAGCAGTAGCGGATATTATTACTTTACTTTCAGAAGAAATAGGAGTTGTTTGTGATGTTGCCATCACGGGTAAAACAGTGTTAAGAGCCAATGTAATAGACATGGCGCCATATAAAAATTTTCTCATTGTCTAGACCTCCGAATTGATAGATTAAAGGCAGTATAAAATATCATCATGATAGAAAAGTGAAATAGATGTGATGAAATTGTGAAAATAATTATAAATATAAAATCTGAATCAAGTACCATTAAAACAAGCGAAAGGTTGTATAGCTAGACTTAGAATATCCTAGCTATACAACCTTTAATTTAAACAAAGAGTGTACTATCTATAAATAGGGGTAATCTGACCTAAAGTAATTATGCCACTTGTAGAAACAAAAATTTGAACAGTTACATAGTATTGTGATGTTGTAGGAGTACTTGAGGTTGCGAGGGCAATGAATAGATAATTGGTACCATTTACAATTTGTGTACTTACAAGAAGTGGTTGATAAGTTACGCCAACAAGAGAACCTATTGCATTATTAAAGGTGGCTATTTCTTCAGAGGTAGGAACTCTAAATGGTGAATATCCGCCTGGAGTTGGTGGGTTATAAGGTGGTCTAGGTGTTAGGCATGGTTTAGGAGGACATGGAGGTGGGCATGGAGGATGTGGAGTAGGACATGGTTGGGGTGGATTTTGCTTGCATGGGCATGTAGGTTGCTGATTTTGCTTGCAAGAGCAGTTGCAACATGTAGGTTGTTGGTTTTGCTTGCAAGAGCAGTTGCAGCATGTAGGTTGTTGAACTTGCTGACATGAGCAGCTGTTTTGGTCTTTTTGGTCAAATGAATAATAGCGTTCATATTTTTGGTTGTCACACATTGATGATTGGTTTGAGTCATGATTCATATAGTATTTACATCGCATAAGTTTCACTCCTTAAATGAATTAAAGTTAATAGAATTTCTACTATAGAATATGAAGCCACCGGACAAGAAGTTACAAAATTTATAAAAAAATTTAAAAAAGTTGGAAAATACAAAACCGTATCTTTTTTGGATACGGTTTTAGGTAGGATTAAGAATTATAAGCGAATATCAATGTTGCTTCCGAGATTTGGATTTACTGAAAGCTCCATTTGTTTTAGACTTTCTGCTAAATTAGCACCATTTTGTTCTGCTGTATCCATTGTTAACTTGGCAACAGCTACACCTACAGCAGTACCTAAGTCTTGTTGGGCAAGCGCTGTGCTTAAAGCTGCAATATCCATATGTAATATCCTCCTTTTAAGATATGTATGATAAGGTTATTGTACAATATAGAATTTATAATGTCTATAAATGGAAAGAGAATAGGTATTTATAAGACAAGATAAGTTATAAATAAAGAAATATCAAAAAGAGTACAAAAATGTCCATCTTTTGGTTTTAAATACACATTAATTTATCTTAACCTTTGAAGTAAAATAAAGTTAGATAAAATATTTTAATTAACTGGAGGTTAGTTATGCAATACGGATATTTTGATGAAAAAAATAGAGAATATGTCATTACCAATCCAGCCACACCTGCACCTTGGGCAAACTATTTAGGTTCTCCTGAATATGGTGCCATTATTTCACATAATGCTGGGGGCTATAGCTTTGTAAAAAGTGGGGCAAATGGTCGTATTTTACGTTATGTATTTAACCAAGAAGACAAACCAGGACGTTATATTTATTTAAGAGATGATGAAAATGGGGACTACTGGTCAGCATCTTGGCAGCCAGTGGGTAAGAGTTTAGAGACATATAAGAGTGAATGTCATCATGGGACAGCATATACTAACATTTTAGCAGATTATGCAGATATTCAATCAGAAGCACTTTACTATGTGCCTTTAAATAAAACACATGAAGTATGGCGTGTGAAAGTAACCAATACTTCAGACCGTCCAAGAAAAATTTCTGTTTATGGTTATGCTGAATTTACCAATGAAAATAACTATGAGAATGATCAAGTGAATTTACAATATACTTTATTTATTACACGTACATACTTTGAAGGGAATAAAATCCGTCAAACACTCAATGAAAATTGCCATAAGGGATGCAATGGTAGTAATGCATTAGAACGTTTCTTAGGTCTAGTAGGTAGTGAAGTGACATCATATAATGGGGACAAGTCTCACTTTATTGGCCGCTACCGTAGTTATGGTAATCCAATAGCAGTAGAAAATGGTACATGTGATAATGTACTTAACTACAACAGTAATGGTTGTGGGGCATTACAAACAAAACTTGAACTTGCACCAGGTGAAAGTAAAGAAATTGCCTTTGTACTTGGTATGCACAGCAACGATGATTCAGCTGAAATTTTAGCAAGCTACGAAGATTTATCAGTAGTAGAAAAAGAGTTAGAAGAACTTAAATCTTACTGGCATGGCAAACTTGCTAACTTAATGGTAGAGACGCCAAGTAGTGAGTTTAATAATATGGTGAATACATGGAATGCTTATCAATGCTTCATCACCTTTATTTGGTCAAGAGCAGCTTCATTTATTTATTGTGGCCTTCGTAATGGTTATGGTTATCGTGATACCGTTCAAGATATTCAAGGTATTATCCACCTTGACCCAGCTATGGCAAAAGAGAAGATTGTGTTTATGTTATCTGCACAAGTAGATAATGGTGGTGGGTTACCACTTGTTAAATTTGACCACAATGCAGGTCATGAGGATACACCAGATGATGCATCTTATGTACAAGCAACAGGCCATCCTGCTTATAGAGCAGATGATGCACTATGGTTATTCCCTACTATCTTAAAATACATCGGTGAATCAGGAGATAAAGACTTTATTAATGAAGTGATTCCATATGCAAACAAAGATGAAGGTACTGTCTATGACCATCTAAAGAGAGCCATTAACTTCTCAATGGAACGTCTTGGAGCACACAAAATGCCTGCTGGTCTTCATGCAGACTGGAATGATTGCTTAAGATTGGGTAAAAAAGGAGAGTCTTCTTTCGTTGCCCTTCAACTTTATTATGCTATGAGCGTGCTTCGCCAGTTTGCAGTAGAATTAGAGGATACAGAATACATCGCTTACTTAGATGATGTTCAAAAAGTATTAGGGGATACCATCCAAACAAATTGTTGGGAAGAAGACCGCTTTATCCGTGGATTTAAAGAAGATGGTGAAGTTATTGGTTCTAAGAAAGATCCAGAAGCAAATATGTGGCTCAACCCACAATCATGGGCAGTTATTAGTGGTTTAGCTACAAAAGAACAAGCTGAAAAAGCTTTAGAGTCTGTACATAGAGAACTCAATACAAAATATGGTGCACGTGTTATGGCACCTTCCTATAAAGACCATGCCTTTGAGGGAGCACTTGCCTTACTCTTTAATGGTTCAACCAAAGAAAATGGTGGGATTTTCTCACAACCACAAGGCTGGATTATTTTAGCAGAATCTTTAATGGGACACGGTAATCGTGCCTTTGAATACTTTATGGAAAGTGCACCAGCTGCACAAAACGATAATGCAGATGTTCGTGTATTAGAGCCTTATGTACATGGCCAATTTACTGAAAGTGTGGAAAGTCCATTTGAAGGGCGTTCACATGTTCACTGGTTAACAGGAACAGCTTCTACGGTAATGGTTGGATGTGTAGAAGGTATATTAGGACTTCGCCCAGATGTAAATGGCTTAAAATTGGAGCCAGCTATTCCAAGTGATTGGAAAGGCTTTACAATGGATAAAGTATTTCGTGGTAAGAAACTTCATATTCAAGTAGAAAATCCAAATGGTGCTGAAGGTGGC
>JAGAVZ010000063.1 GCA_017941635.1 Cellulosilyticum sp. | reverse complement strand
TTAAATTTTGAATTTCTTGGACAGAATAATATTTGAGCTCTAACATGTGATGTCCCCCGTTTATTTATTGGTTGTAGGATAAGGATATCACATGATTAGGGCCAATTTTACTTGTAAATTTAACTAGCACAACTCGTTATACTATTAATTCCCCTTACTAAAGGCACCTAATAGAGTTAATATAAAAAGCCTATGCACTTCATTTGATTTTACAACGAAGTGCATAGGCTTTTTGACTGATACAGTATAATCTACTTTTTAAATAAATTCCATTCTCCAATTAAAGTAGCCATTTTGTTCATTCTTCTCATAGAATAAATAGGCAGCAAAAGTTGTTCCCTTTTTACTCTTTAGGTTTTTAAAACCTACCTTGCCATTCTTAAGTAATATTTCAACCATAGGTCTCGTCACATCTTTGCCTAAAGCTGCAATATACTTATCGTTTTTCCAAATGGTATATTTGCAACCACTCTTCCAATTGCTACAGCCAAAAGCACGTTCTGTTTCGATAATATCACCGCCACAAAGTGGACATTTTCCCACACTCTCTTTAGAAAAACTTGGCCCACCAAAACCACTTTGGTCTTCTTTGATGGTACCCACAGCTTCAGATGTAAAAGTTTTTATCATTTCTAAGAACATTGTCTTTTGGAATCTGCCTTTTTCAATATCTAATAAAGTCTTTTCTAGGCGACCTGTATACTCTAAGTCAAAGAGTTCTTTAACTGGGAAGTTTTCTACAAGCTTTTTCCCTAAGTCTGTACAGGTTAAGCTTTTTCCTTTAGCCATAATATAGCCTGTATCTTTGAGTTTCTTGATAGTTTCCGCCCTTGTGGCTGGTGTCCCAATACTAAACCCACTTAAGATAGAAGCCATCATTTCCTCTGAGTCTTCTTCACCTTTAAAGGCTTTACCACAAGTCTCCATAATTTTAAGAAGTGTTTTTTCTGTGTGCATCTTTGGTGGTTTTCTAGTTACTGCATTAATACTTGTTTTTGCTAAAGCAAGTAATTCATTTTGAACCACTTGAGGTAGTACTGTATCTTTACTATCTGGCTTTTCAATCACCTGCCATCCTTCCACAAGTTGTACCTTGCCTTTGGCAATAAAGTCACCTTTTACTTCTGGTGCCTCTTCTATTTTTACAGTTAATTTTGTTTCCTCAAACTCTGCCACTGGCATAAACTGCATAATGAAACGATTTTTAATCGCCTCATATACAACTGTTTCATCTGCTGTAAGGCCTTTTGGCTTAATATAAGTTGGACAGATAGCACTATGGCTCTCTACCTTAGAATTATCAAAAATACGCTTATGGGTTGCAAAACGAATTTGATTTTCGTAAGGTAAGCCTACTTTTAAGGTGTCTAATACCTTCTTTGTACGGTCCATTAAACTTTCTTCAAGTGCCATACTTCCTGTCCTTGGATAAGTAATGTATTTCTTTTCATAAAGAGACTGTGCAACTTTCAATACTTTATCCGAAGTCCATCCTTTATATTTACTCGTCACATAACCTTGTAAGTTGGATAAGTTAAATAAGAGTGGTGCATACTCTTTTTTCTTTTCAACCTGCTTTTGAACCACTTTACCTTGTTTGCCTTTAATCAGTTCTTGAACCTTTTCTAAGATAGCCTTATCTTCAAACTTCTCATTATACTTATCTTCTTCATTCTTTTCATAATAAGTGGTTTCAAAGGTTTCGCCACGCTCTGTTTTAAAGTTGGCAAGAAGTTTGTGATAAGTGGAACTTTGGAAATCTGCAATTTCCTTATCTCTATCATATACAATCTTTAAAGTTGGTAAGAGCACACGCCCAATATTTAATAATTTCTTTTCTTCACGTCCATATTTTACCGTTGCTACTGACGTTAAATTAATCCCAATAATCCAATCTGCCCATTGTCTACCCATTCCTGCATCTTGAAGTGGTTGCATTTCTTCATTTGGCTTAAGCTTTTGCATCCCCTTCTTGACCTCTTCTGGTGTCCATTCATTTAATAAGATACGATAGATGGGTTTTCCTTGTTTCAGATAAAGGAAAATCTCATCCGCTATCACTTGCCCTTCGCGGTCAAAGTCTGTAGCTGAAATAATACCATCTACATCTTCTCTTTTGATTAATGATTCAATAATTTTAATTTGCTTTTGTGCACCAGGGTCTACTGCCTGTTTATTTCTTGAATCTGATTTCACCTTATATTTAAATGTTTCTGGAATAAATGGAAATTTCTCAAGCTCCCATTTTTTCATGCTTTCATCATAATCCTTAGCATCATATAACTGAAGTAAATGACCAAAAGCCCAAGTAATCAAATACTCTTCGCCCTCAAAATATCCATCTTGTCTCGTTCTGATATTAAAAGCATCTGCAATATTTTTGGCTACAGAAGGTTTTTCCGCAATAATGACTTTCTTCATCAAACTTCCTCCTACTCTCATGTAGTCCTTAACCTTCCTTTACTCGTTTACGTTTAACCTCATAAACAGAATAAAAGAGACACAACGTGTTACATTGTGCCCGAGTAATTGTCCTATTGTTTTTCCTAGTATAACATAAATGGCCGAAAAAATATACAGGGATGTTACACCAAGTATCATCCCTGTATATTCGCTCACTCTATTTTTCATGCCAAATCAACACCTATTTGCTTATGATTTAGCCAAGCTTTTTATACTTATTTTATTTCTTCAGTTTTTTCTTCTACTGATTCCTCAGCTGATTCTTCAGTTTTTTCTGTAGTATCTTCAACTGTCTCTTCTGCTTTTTCTTCTGCATCATTGTTCATGAAGTCATTAATTTGTACATACTCGATTTTTTCTTCATCTTCGTCATCATAGATGCTCTCATCAAAATCATCAAAGTCTTCATCTAATTCATCGAAGTCTTCATCAAAATATTCGTAGTGTTCTTCTAAATCTTTTTCTCTTCTTTTAGCTACCCAAATCACAAGTGCTACTAAGATGGTAATAACACCTACTCCAACTGCAAACCATGTTGCACGTTTCGCATCTTCTCTTTTCATCATTTTTCTTACTTCCTCCACTGTAAGAGGAAAATCTCTAAATCTGTCTTTCATCTCTTTCACTCCTTTATATAAACTTATATGATTTTTTAACCTATTTAGTAGTATGCCATAATTTTATTCTATCGTATTTAAGTGAAAATATACGATGGCGCCTTCTAAATGTTAAATTACATCTTATGTATTTTATGCCATTTTTATTTACATTTTACACCATTTATAAGGCATTCATCAACAACTATTATCAATAAACACCACTCTGTGTTTTGGTATTAGCTTCTTTCTTAATATAACACAAGTACATGTGGATATTATGTATAATACTATTCTTATTTCATGACATTCAATCTTTCATATAATCGTTGCTTTCCTCTACTAGAAACCCATATACCAATTTGAATCTTATTACATTTTAATTGAACTATATTATGCTTATCTTCTCCATTGATAATATAATCGCTACCAACTTATCAAACCCACTACTTATGTCTAAATAGTGATACCTCTTTACCCATTTTAAATACATACTTTTGCCTATAAGCATAATGTGTACAACAATAAAAAATACTATAACTAAATAAAATCTCCCACCATTCCATCCTATTATATCTCCATATATTTTATACCCTATTGTAGATGCTCAAATTCTCCATTTATAATAAATGGCAACTTCTCTTTCACTTTTTCATCTGGCCAATGCCACCACTGAAGTTCCAATAACTTTTGAATGGTTTCCTCATCATATCTTTTCTTAATAATTTTAGCTGGTACACCACCTACAATGCTATATGGTGGCACATCCTTGGTCACAACTGCCCTTGTCCCAATAATGGCTCCATCTCCAATGGTCACCCCTGGCATAATAACCGCCTCATAACCAATCCACACATCATTGCCAATTACAATATCCCCTTTATTATCCCAAGCCTTTGCAATCTCTCCACCTTCTAAATCCCACTCTTCAAAAAAGATTGGAAAAGGGTAAGTCGACAAAGATCTTTGGCTATGATTGGCTGATGTAAAAATAAATTTTACGCCACAAGCAATAGAACAGTATTTTCCGATTATAAGCTTATCCCCATTTACAGGATAATGATACAATACATTATTGTTTTCAAAGTCACAAGGATTGTTATAAAAGTCATTATACATGGTGTAATCACCAATCTGTATATTTTCCCTTGTAATCACATTCTTTAAATAAACCGTATGCTGATCGCCACTTCTTGGATAAATCTTTGTAGCATCCATTATTTTCCCCCATATCACTTTTATCTTTTCCATCTCTCATTTCAATTTTTATACAAGCCCACCTTTAATCTATATTTTTGAATTACCTTTAATAATTAAAAACTTAACAACGCCCTCCTTATGAACTATTTAATACACTTTCTAGCCTGTTCTCTAAAAGTTTGATATCCCATTGACTGCCACGCACTCTTTGCACCCTTATTCTGAGTTAAAAAGTGTAATTCACAATACCTTAATCCTTTCTCTCAAAAAAAGGAGACCATATTACTTTCTAATAATCTCATAATCCCTTGATGCCTATATGTTTCCAAAACATAGGCACCAGATATATAACCTACTTGTTTAACTCCTGAAACAGGCAAATGACACTGCACAATTTCTCCCATAATAAAACCCATGATATTCTTTCCTTCACAAGCCACATAAATCTTGCAGTGTTCATGCTTTGCAAAATTTAATATATAGTTATAGGTCTCCTCCCTTGAAAGTTGTTCAAAATCCCAATATATATCCTTGGTTTCTTCTTGAATAGTATATGCTAATTGATTATGTAGCTCGGCAATTTCTTCTAACTCATCTAATCGTACTTCTCGATACTCCATTTTAATTTCCCCCATATCTTTGCCTATCAAAAATAAACTATGTTTATTTAAATATCCCAAGTCATTAATTTACTTACATTGCTTCTAAAAATCCCCTCTACTGTTTCCTGTCCAAATTCCTCCTGTATCCGCCTATACATCTCTCTATACATACCATAACTATCTTCACCCATTGTGATTGCATCTGAGCCAAATAAAATCTTATCTTGTCCACATTCCTTAATGGCATAAAGAACATCTTCTATCCTAACCAAAGTTGTATCCCCATAAAGATTATCATACTTTTTAATGGCCTGAATGGCTTCTCTATGATTCGTTCTTAATCCCATATGAACGGCTACAAATTTCACCTTTGGATACTGCTTAGCCAATGCTTTCATGTATGCTATGTTGGAGTAACCATCTTCTTCTGTATGAACCCAAAAAGGAAAATCATAGCGTTCGCATAATGCTATATAGGGTACATATTTTTCATCATTTAATTTAACTCCTGCACAATAAGGATGTACCTTTAACCCTACAATATGCCCTCGATGAGCATGAATAAAATCTTCAATCCTCTCAAATCCAGTTTTGGAAAAGGGACGAATCCATACCAACATCTTAAAACACTCTGGATACTTCTTCATTTCCTCTAATGTCTGCTCATTAACCTCTAGAATCGTCTGGTCATTTAGTACATTATGCTCATAGTCAAATTCATTTCCTGCAATATTAGAAATAATCGCCTTTCTAACACCTGCTTTTTGCATTTGCTTATATAGTTCTTCTATTGGACAATGCCATTCTTTAAACTGACCAATATGTGCATGTGAATCAATCATTTCGTAATTACCACCTTTCATCTTAGTGCTACTTACTCTAGGCAATATTCCCTTTTCTACGATTACATTGCTCTACCATTACAATCATTAATAGTGTAAAAATCAGCAGATACCACGAATACAAAGTAACCCCTAGCCACTGTGCTAATACACCAAATACTGGTGGCATAAATGTTGTCCCAATATAGGCTGATGCCATTTGAATACCAATTACAGCTTGTGAATTCTCTTTGCCAAAAATATAAGGGGTTTGATGAATAATGCTTGGATAAATAGGCGCACAACCTAACCCAATAAGAATAAATCCCATAAATAGAATCGCCTGACCTGCTGGCATGAGCATTAGCAGTATACCCACTACTATAATGCTTTGCCCAAGTCTAATCATAAGCTTATCCCCAAACTTTTCTGTTATAAAACCACATACAAAACGCCCTATTGTAATCCCTAAATAAAAAATAGATGCCCATTTGGCTGCTGTTTCTGCGTGAATGCCTCTATAAAGCACCATATAACTACTCGCCCATAAGCCGGCTGTCGTCTCTACTGCTCCATAAGCAAAAAAGGCTATAAAAATATGTGCTGCTCCTGGCAAACTTAAAACTGCTTTTAAATTTAATGCTTTTCCTGGAATTTCTTCTTCATGCCCTTGCTGCTTCATTTTCCAAAGTGGCAAAGAAAGAAATATTACAATCACCAAGATGATTTGGAGCATCCCAATTGTCTGATACCCCGCATACCACCCAAAATGATTACTTAAACATAATCCCATAATATACGGTCCTACTGTGGCACCTACACCCCAAAAGCAATGTAGCCAACTCATATGACGTGACCTATAATGAAGTGCCACAAAATTATTAATGGCTGCATCCACACTTCCCGCACCTATCCCATAAGGAATCGCCCACAGACATAATTGCCAAAATGTACTCGAAAAAGAAAAACCTATTAATGCAATAGCAGTCATCCCCACGCTAATCGCCGTCACTAAACCTGTCCCTAATTTGTGTATGACCTTGGCACTAAAAAAGCTAGAAACAATGGTACCACCTGCAATAATCATACTCAAAATACCAACCCAAGATATGGATACATTAATCCCTTCATACATAACCGGCCATGCTGAACCTAATATAGAATCTGGTAAGCCCAAACTGATAAAAGCAATATAAATCACTACTAATAAAATTGTTGTCATCTGAATTTCTTAACCACCTCTCTATTTTTATTCTATACACTCCTCTATCCATAATTATTTAATAAAAACTTTCTATTCTATCTCAACTGATAGCATAAGTAATTTCTTCAATCTAATTCTTGATATGTATCCGTTAACTCCATTAAACGCAATACCTTGTTGTCTCTTTCAAATTTTTTATATCGCATCCCTTCCCCTACATTAATCCAATCTAACTTTTCAAATTCTACTAAATGACTTTCCATTCTAACTTCCTCCCATAAATGCTTGATTGCTTTCTATATAATAAATGCACCTTGTCTTAGTCTCCTATTTAAATAAAATAATTTATTTAAAACTGATTATACCATTTTCAAAATATTTTAACTACCCATTTACTTTTCAAAGCAATTCATCCTTTTAATTTACCAAATTCCTTTTTCCATCAGATTGTATCTAATTTTGAACATGCTAATATAGCCAACCACATACTGTGATTGGCTATACAAACTTTTCTACTATTTTATTATCTACTTACTCAGAGTCCTTTATCAGTAAATCATTCATTAATGTACTTCCTATATATAGGCACTAATATCTGTTACAAAATAGTAAGGAGCTTCTTTGAACTTCTCCTTTGCTTTTTCAAACAAACACTTGGCATCTATTATAAAGCAATCTGCTTCACCTAGCTTTCCTTCTTTTATATCTGGATATGCTAAGATTTTCTTAATACGTTGATATTCTGCACCCCAGCCATAAAAGTTGTGAGCGTATAAATCTCTTTCAATCGTTTCTCCATTTTCATCCTTTAAGATGTAGTGTGTTGTCTCCTTATTTAAACAATAGGGTGCTCCCACCACTTCCTCCACACCATGCATAAATGTACACTTATGCAATAGCTTTCCTATAAATAAAATCTTTCCCTGTAATCTAGGTAGTTGCATAATCGGCGAATGACTTCCAACCGGTGTTTCATCTAAGATATGTGCCTGTGCAAGTTCCTTTGCATTTGCTCCCCATA
Organism: Cellulosilyticum sp.; assembly: GCA_017941635.1. Lineage (GTDB taxonomy): Bacteria > Bacillota > Clostridia > Lachnospirales > Cellulosilyticaceae > Cellulosilyticum. Next base: position 1,904 of record JAGAVZ010000063.1, on the reverse strand, counting down.
CCGCAATCGAACTCGTTGGGTGCATGCTTCTAACTACACCGTCCATCTTTAAAAACCTTGTTGGAACAAGCCCTATACAAGGCTCAGTATGTATTACATCAAATACTGGTGACTCACTATTAACATTGTCATAAGTTAAAGTAGGAATCATTAGTGTACCTTCTGGTGTAAGTACTTCTTGAATATCTCTTATCACTTCTTCTGGCGTTCTTTTTGTTTTAAGTGCTTTCATAGAAGAATGTACTAAAAGTACATCTCCTTTTGTGATTCCTAATGCCTTTAATTGCTCCCTATATAATTCACTTTCCCTGTTCATTATATAGCTCCTTATGAAACGGCCGTTTCTTAATTCTGCAGTAACCATACTATAACAAATTGAACCCTACACTTGTATTGACAATCTAGCGAAAAAAAGAGAACGATTTTGTGTAAATCATCCATATAGTTGATCTACTTAACGTTTTTGATTAACTGTATCTATTTCATAAACACCAAGTTAGAATATATACTATTTTCAGGCTCACCACCCTTTATATATTCTGCCCCAACTGTTTTTCTATAAAATTGTTCAGCATCACTTACCCAACCAATAATGGCATAGCCATAACCAAATGCACGCATTGCCTCAAAGGTATGTAATAATAAAGCTGTTCCTACATTTTTCTTTCTTGTTTCTGGTAATACCCCTATTGGACCAAAGAATCCTTTTGCAGATGCGTCGTAACAAGCAAATCCAATAATCATATCTCCACCTTTTAATGTACTCATTCTAATATCCTCCTATTAACTCCAGTCTATAATCTGCCCCCAAAAATTGCAACGTACTTTACTATTAAACTGATATGTATTCATTTCATACTCTACAACATACCATGAACTTGTCCATGGCATAATCCATATATCAATCCACGATACTTTCCCTGATGTTTTTCCTATACTTTTTTACTTGCCCTTGCATCCTCTTAATATATCGTCTGATACTATTCTTAATAATGATTGGCAGTATTAAATACATATACACAATTAATACTATAAATATTAATATCTCCTTTGACTCCATTTTCTAGCCTCCCATATTGACTTAGTGCAACTAATCTTCGATTTTTACTTAAAATAATACCATTATATAAAATTTTTCCACAACCTACTTTATTGATTAATAGCGCTGTATATAAAAAACACTCTATAAAGCAGATTTTTTCTATCATCTACCTTATAGAGTGCTTCTAATTATTATTTATTTCTTTTTCATCATCTCTTCACTGATAACAAACTCTATTTTTTCCACGTCTTTTTGCTTCATAGAGCCATCTATCTGCTTCATTAATCACATCCATCTCGCGGCTTTCATTATATGATACCCCTATACTAACTGTTACCTTACATGACATATCCCACTCAAATACTTCAACAGCTTTTCTAACAGCTTCTACTTGTTCAATCACTTGAGTATGGTTACTCTTTTCAAAGATGATGGCAAACTCCTCACCACCATATCTAAATACATTTCCATCCTTACCAAGTGTTTTCTTCGTAATCTGAGCAATTGTTTTAATCACATAATCTCCATAAACATGTCCATAAGTATCATTAATCTTTTTAAAGTTATCAATATCAAACATAACCAAGTAAAAATCACAACCTTGCTTTTTAAGTGTTTCAAATTTTTTATTAAAGTATCCTCTATTAAAGATTTGCGTTAATGCATCTAGCTGATTCATACGTCTTACAACACGTAATCTAAAGTTTAGGATTCCAATAATACTTATTGCCAACATAATACTACACAAGAATACAACATAACTTCTAATTTCTTTCTTATTCATTTCTCTCAGTTTTACTTCATACTGATATTTATGTGCTGCATAATCTGCATAAGATGTATTGATTCCTTTTTGAACCTT
>JAGAVZ010000062.1 GCA_017941635.1 Cellulosilyticum sp. | reverse complement strand
TGTTACCTAAGTGGGTAGAGACATTAGATAATGAACATTGGGTAAAAAAAGCATGGATAGATTGTGTTAAAGAGCACATTTCAGAAGTTGAAAATATCCGCCAAGTGAGAGAGATTGTGACGGATTTAAAAGAATTAGAATTCATTAAAAACGTCTACTTGGAAAGAATTCAACTTGGTGAAGGTGTTGTCAAAATTGATGTCAATACGGCAGATGATTTATTCTATCAAGTTTTATCTGAGACAACAGGTATTGAGATTCATGGTGACCATGAGCTGATGAGCCTTATCAAAGAATTAGCTAGTACAAAACGAGAATATGATAAAGTAGCTTATGCAATGAATGAAGTTAAAGAGAAAGGCTATGGTGTGGTAAGCCCAATCTTTGATGAAATTACACTAGAAGAACCAGAAATAATTAAACAAGGTAATCGTTTTGGCGTTAAATTACGTGCTAGTGCACCAAGTTATCATATTATTAGAGCCAATATCCAAACAGAAGTGGCCCCAATTGTAGGAACAGAGAAGCAAAGTGAGGATTTAATTAATAATATGTTAGGCGAATTTGAAACCGATCCAACTCAAATTTGGGAGTCTAATATTTTTGGTAAATCCCTTCATGAATTGGTGAACGAAGGTCTTCAGAATAAACTATATCGTATGCCAGAAGATGCACAACAAAAATTGCAAGAAACCCTTCAGAAAATCATTAATGAAGGAAATGGTGGTTTGATTTGTATTTTGTTATAAGTAAAGAAAAAAAGTGGCTTAGCCACTTTTTTTTGCTATAAATAGCGTATGTTTTTTATGTAAAGATACTTGCAAGATGGTCTATTACATTATATGATGATAAGGATAGAGGATAGAATTGGAAGTGAATAAATGGAACAAAAGAGAGATATAAGAAATAATGTCAATAACAGTAATAGACGTTATTTTAATCCATATGAAACAGCAAGTACGTCAAGTGGAAGAAACTCGAAAACTAGTACTTCTAGGCATACATATAGCAAGTTGAAACATACGGATACAACAAAGAGAGCGAGTCAAAAAGCAACAGTAGATTCTACTATGCGCAAACAGACTAAAAAAGTAACAAAGAAGAAACCAGTAACTAGTTCTAAAGTATCATCTAAAACTATACAGCGCAAACCAACAACAAAATCAAATACTACAAAAAATATAAAATCAAGAAATACTATTACACCTAGAAAAAAGCCGATACGAAAGAAGAAAAAATTAACCAAAGCACAGCGTCTATATTTAAAAAGAAGACGTCAAATTCAAGCTATATTTAGAATTTGTATGGCAATGATTCTTGTAATAGGTGGTATATGGGGAAGTTCAGTAGCAATCGAAAAAATATCTAAAACGAAGGTTTCATCACAAGTCGTTAAAGTAGGTTCTTTAGATACTTCTACAATGTTTGATGGTGTTATCTTTAGGAATGAAAAAGTCGTTGTAAGTGAAGATGAAGGTTATGTAAGATATACTGTAGCAGAAGGAGAAAAGGTAGAGAAAGATGGTACAGTATATGTTTTAGTAGATGAAGAAAACTTAGCCACAACAACAGCAGCAAAAGAAGAGGTTGACTCAGAAATTTATAATGAGGCTGAAAATCGTGCAGAGTATTCTACAAATCAGGATAAACGTTATAATCTTGATCAAGAAGTTAAAGAAAATATCGAAGAGTTTTATAATAATCGATATGAAAGTAGTACAAGTTATATCAATACACTACGTAGTAAATTAGATACGAGTGTAACCAGTCGAACGGAACTTTATGCTTCTGAACAAGAAGAAAGTAATAAAGCTTTAATACAGCTCAAACAGGATATTGAAGCGAATTTAGAGAAATACCATAAAGGTAAGTCTGTTGAGCAACCAGGAGTGATTTCTTACTATATGGATGGACATGAAAGTGAAAATGCGATGCAAACAATTGAAGCATTAAACCACAGCAGCTATAGTCAGTATAGAAAGGGTAACACACTTAAGACACTAGCACCAAACACACTCAATAAAGAAGACCCAATCTATAAATTAGTATTAAATAATGAATGGTATGTTGTAACATATATTAATACAAAAGATGATCAATGGATAGTTAATCAAAGTTATGATTTAACTTTTAGTTCATTAGATGACCAAAGTGTTAAATTTACGTTAGTTTCTAAAACAGAAGAAGATCAAAAAACAAAACTTGTTTTTAAAAGTAGTAATCAAATTGGGAAATTCTTAAATGTAAGAGAAGTAAGTTTCAGCATTGGTGATAAAGATATGAGTGGATTAAAAATTCCATTACAGTCTATTGTAGAGCTCAATATGATTAAGATTCCAAAAGAATATACAGTGACAGAAAATGAAGTTCGTGGTGTTTATAGAAAAAAAGGAGAGCAAACAAGCTTTGTGCCAATTACACTACATCAGACAAAAGATGATATGTACTACATTATACAAGATTTAACCAATTCAGATAGCATTCAGCTTAATGATACCCTGGTATTAAAAGACTCAGAAAAAACTTATACAGTTACAGACATGGAAGTTGCAACAGGTGTGTATGTCATTAATAGTCAGGTTGCTAAGTTTAAGCAAATAGAAATACTTACTCAAAATGAGGAGTATGCACTCGTAAAAACTAATGCCAATAGCCAGCTGAAAGAAATGGATAAAATTATTTCAAATCCAAAAAGTATTAGTAAAGATCAATTGTTAGAAGATATGAGTATACAAAATGAATAAGAGGGTGAAAAAATGATAAAGGTGCAATTAGAAGAAGTTAGAAAACAAATTGCAACAGCAGCGTATGAGGCTAAAAGAGATGTCAATGATATTACATTAATTGCTGTATCCAAAACATATCCTGCAAGTGCTATTGAAGAAGCAATTGATGAAGGATGTAAAGATTTTGGAGAAAATCATGTACAGGAATTATGCAAGAAAATAGAAATGATTAAAGAACCTGTAAATTGGCATCTCATTGGTCATTTGCAAACCAATAAGGTAAAATATATTATCGGCAAAACAGCACTTATTCATTCTTTAGATCGTTTAAAGTTGGCAGAGGAAATAGAAAAACAATCTGCTAAAGCAGGGATTGTTACCAAGGTTTTGCTAGAAGTCAATGTTGCTGATGAAACATCAAAGCATGGCTTTAAAGTAGATGAGGTAATGGATGCACTAAAAGTAATCAATGAAATGAAACACATTAAAGTAGAAGGGCTTATGACAGTGGCCCCCTTTGTAGAAAATGCTGAAGAGAATAGACCCATTTTTAGGAAATTATATGATTTATCAGTTGACATACAAAAACAAAAGTTTGATAATATAAGTACTAATATTTTATCTATGGGTATGAGTAATGACTATAGAATAGCGATCGAAGAAGGTGCCACAATGGTACGTATCGGTACAGCTATTTTTGGAAATAGGGATTATAGTAAATAGTAACTAAGGAGGAATCACCAAATGAGTGGATTTATGTCAAAATTTAAAAATATTTTTGTTCCAGAGGAAGAATATGATGAGGAAGAATATGAAGAAGTAGAGCAAGAGGAAGAAGTAGTACCTCGCACTACGAATCACGCAGTACATGCAGCGCCAGTAGCTGTACCAGCTAAAGTTGTTTCACTCAATCAACCAAATCGTATGGAATTATTAAATTTCACTATGTTAAGCTATGATATGACAGGTGAAATTTGTGGATATATTAAAAATAGAAAACCTATTATTGTAAATATGGAAAAATTAGCACCACATGAAATGCAACGTGCTGTAGATTATTTAACAGGTGCATGTTTTGCACTTAATGGATCGGTAGAAAAAGTAACAGATAATATTTTTATTTTCGCACCAGAGCATGTCAATATTAATCCAGAAAAAATTAGACAAAAATCAAGTTTTCCACCTACTGTATAAATGATGAAAAAAACACTTGACTATATAAATGGCATTGAGGAAAAACAATTTGTTAAGACAGTCATGGAGTATGGATTAAGGGCACAGGAACAATATAGACCTTTATTTACACATTTTTATAATCGTGATTGGATGCAAAGTTTGCTCACAAAATATGTACCTCAAAATGCCTATTTATCTTATGGATTTTTTGGTGGCTACAAAGATGCGGAAAGACAAATTTTAGTGATTTCTCCTTATGAACTAGAAGAAGCAGAATATGGTATAGGTATATTAAATATTGATGTAAAGACAGGGATAGGTAAAGCACTGAGTCATAGAGATTTCCTAGGAGCAATTTTAGGATTAGGAATTGATAGAAATACAATAGGCGATATTATTTTACATGCCTCTGGGGCATATGTTTTTATTGAAACAAGTATGATTCCCTATATAAGCAGTCAGTTGAATTCAATTGGCAGATATCAAAAAATCCAAATAGAAGAAATTGAATTAAAAGATGTGCAAATAGAACCACCAAAAATTAAAACCATTGCATCTACAGTAAGTGCCTTACGTGCAGATGCAGTATATGCAGCTGCTTTTGGCATTTCAAGAAGTGAATGTGCTAAACTCATTCAAGGTGATAAAGCAAGATGTAATGGTTTAGTGGTAGGTGGAAGTGACCTTTTAAAGGAAGAGGATATGATGACTTTAAGAGGTTATGGAAAAGCACGTTTAAAATCAATTAATGGTCGAACAAAAAAGGATAGATTGCATATTACAATTGAAAAATATATATAAGGGGGATGTACATGTTATCTGTAGTAGATATTCAAAATAAAGAATTTAAGAGAAGCAAACTAGGTGGTTACAATATTGAAGATGTAAATGATTACTTAGAACAAATTGTTAAGTCTTATCAAGAAGTTTTAAACGAAAATTATGCTTTAAAGGATAAGGTAAATGTTTTAAGTGAGAGTGTACAGTACTATCGCACAATGGAGTCAACAATCCAAAATGTGTTAGTTCTAGCGGATAAGACAGCTCAGGATACAAAGGCAGCTGCTTATGAAAAAGCGGAACAAATCAAAAGAGAAGCTGACGAGCGTGCAGACAAAATTACGACTTTAGCAGAAGAGCGTGTGGCACGTATTATTGATCAAGGTAGACAAGAAGCCTATGAACTTGGACAAAAAGTTGAAGAAGCAAAAAGTCAATATATTGCATATAAAGCTCAATTTAAGCAAATTCTTCAAGCCCAATTAGATTTTATCGAGCAGGGTGATATGAGAATGAACGGGATGCAAGAAGATTTATCACAAGCTTTTGCAAACATTCAGGATAAAGCAATTCAAGAAGATGAAATGTTATCAAATGAAATGCCTGATGAAAGTAACCAAATGGTGCAAGAAGAAATAGCTGCTGTGCAGGAAGATGATAATTATTATACAAAAGCTTATGTTCCAGTTTCAAAAGAAGAAATGAAAGAACTCATTAAGTAATATTTGTAATAAGATAGGTTAAACTAAAATAAGACAAAGAAAATATATATGGAATTTTCATATGTATGTAGAAAAACGTGCTGTAAGGCACGTTTTTCTAATATGAAGGAGGAACAATGAATTTTATTGTAGTCATAAGTATGGCATTACTTATTCTAATTGATCAGATGACGAAGGTTTGGGCTGTGAATACTTTAGCCAATGGCATGGATATTCGCATATGGGAAGGTGTATTTCATTTACACTATATTTCTAATTATGGAGCTGCTTGGGGAATGCTTAGCGGTAAACAAACTTTTTTAATTATGTTCACTTCCATTATTATTATTGGAATGATTTATTATATGACGAAGTTACCACATAACAAAGAAGGATTTTGGACAAAGGTTGCTTTAGTGATGATTATGAGTGGTGCGATAGGAAATCTAATTGATCGCGTCACATTAGGTTATGTAAGAGATTTCTTATATTTTATATTAATTGATTTCCCTATCTTTAACATAGCAGATATATTAGTGGTAGTAGGCGTAGGTGTACTCATGTTAGCTATGTTTTTAGGAGATGCAGAAGGAAATAAAGAGGTACAGAAATAATGGCAGAATGGATTACAATGACAGTAGAAGAGGGAGCAGGTGGTAGACTGGATAAATATCTGGCAGATCAGCTTCCGGATTATACAAGATCATTTATACAAAAACAAATCGAACAAGAAGGCATAAAAATTAATCAAAAAGTTGTTAGTAGTAAGTACAAAGTTAAAGTAGGCGATGAGATAGAAATGTATATCCCAGATCCGGTAGAAGTAGATATTATCGGTGAGGATATTCCAATTGATATTGTGTATGAAGATGCAGATGTAATGGTTATTAATAAGCCGCAGGATATGGTGGTGCATCCAGCGCCAGGACATTATTCAGGGACATTAGTAAATGCCCTCCTTTATCATTGCAAAGACCAACTATCAGGGATTAATGGTGAAATTAGGCCAGGGATTGTCCATCGTATTGACAAAGATACTTCTGGGCTTTTAATGATTGCTAAAAATGATAAAGCGCATTTAGGATTATCCAATATGCTTAAAACTCACGATATCACACGCAAATATCATGCCATTGTGTATGGGTGTTTTAGTGAAGATGAAGGAACAGTAGATTTGCCGATTGCACGTTCACCACAAGACAGAAAAAAGATGGCAATTGTACAAGGCGGACGAGAAGCAAAAACAGATTACCGTGTGATTGAAAGATTTAAGAATCATACACATGTTGAGCTGACACTTCATACAGGAAGAACACATCAAATACGTGTGCACATGAAAGCAATTGGACATCCATTACTTGGTGATCCTGTTTATGGACCAAGCAAAAGCTTATTTGGTTTGGATAAGCAAATGCTTCATGCAAAAGTTTTAGGATTCAAACATCCGATTACAGGAAAGGAACTTTATTTTGAAAGTGAGCTTCCAGCGTATTTTATAACAGTCATTGACAGACTTAGAAAACTGTGAGAATATTAAAATATAAGTTCCTTTAAACTAGTCCGAGAGACTAGAAAGGATGTACATGATTGAAATTTGTATATCTATGGGCTTTCGAGTAGAAAGCCCTTTTTTAGTAAAGTCTAGATGGGTTGAATCAGATTGATATAGATCGTTTATATAAACTAAGGAGCTTAACGAAAAATGACATCTTAAATCAATTAGGAAGGAAGGAAAAAATGGAAAGCAAAAAAGTTTTAATGGATGAAGCAGCGATTAATCGTGCGTTAACACGTATTGCACATGAAATTATTGAAGCGAATAAGGGTGCAGAGGATTTAGTACTTGTAGGGATTGAAACAAGAGGTGTACCTTTAGCACGTATCTTAGCTTCTAAAATCAAAGCAATTGAAAATAAAGAAGTACCTGTAGATAGTATTAATATTACATTTTATCGTGATGACCTAGAAAAGAAATTTGAGCAACCTGTTATGAATGAATGTCCGATGGCATCAGACATTAATAATAAAGGGATTATTTTAGTAGATGATGTTATTTTTACAGGTAGAACAGTACGAGCAGCAATGGATGCACTTATGGATAATGGTCGACCAAGTTTTATAAAGCTAGCAGCACTTATTGATAGAGGACATCGTGAGCTACCAATACGTCCTGATTTTGTAGGTAAAAATATTCCAACATCACGTAGTGAAATTGTGAATGTACATTTGGATGAAATTGATTCAGAAAATGTTGTGCTAATTGATA
>JAGAVZ010000061.1 GCA_017941635.1 Cellulosilyticum sp. | reverse complement strand
TTATACAGTAGACTCCTTTTAACTATATTCTCATCTATTGCTATTTTTACTTCTTTAACAATTTTACATGCCATAATATATTTCTTTCATAATATGTCCCTATTAAAAATGAATCTAGAAATGTAATATACATATTCAAAATAGATTTTAAAACATAATAGAGTATAGTTAAAGTACAAATTGTTTATATTGTAGACTATATTATAGTACCACAACTTTTGCAATATCCTACTGGGGTGTAAATCCAGAAAGCTGATGGGCATATAGCTCCTGATATTCACTAGGGGATAGGCCATATTCTTTCTTAAAGGCACGATAAAAGCTACTATAGTCCTTGAAACCACACTGCAAATAAGCATCGGTAATTTTGGTACCTGTAATGATAGCGTCGCGGCACATAGCAAGACGTTTTTTAAGAATATATTGGTATACAGATAGACCAATATTTTCTTTGAAAACGTGGGAAATATGAAATTTACTTACATAGAATTCATGGGCTAAGGTATCTAATGAAAGGTCTTCATAAATATGTCCTTCGATATATTGAATTAAGTTTTGATAGAGGCTTTGTTCTTCTTTTTCTGTCTTAGGATGTTCCATTTCATAGATGGTTCTATTGAGGTGCAAAATTAAATCATTGACACATAGAGAAATCTTAGCAAGCTTGCCAAAACGATTAGAGTGAATTTCTTCTATGAGTTGGAAAACCTTGGATAGGAGCATGTTGAACTCGATGACATCATAGTGGTAAATATACTTGGAAGTGGAATTGGCAGGGTGAATAATGTAGCCATATTCAGGGAATTGAGCCATGAGTTCACCACAATATTTTTCCGAAATCCAGAACACTACACGCTGATAAGGAATAGATTTATCTAGTATACTCATATGATGCGGTACATTAGGCGGAAGTAGAATCATATCACCCTTTTTGAGTGGATATTCTTTGCCAGCAATATTGATGGAAACCGAGCCGCCAATGAGGAAATAGAACTCATAATAGTTATGCGTATGGTCACTAATATTACGCATATTAATATCGCTATAATAGTAAATTTCGAAGTCTTTAGAGAGCATATATTGTCTACTGCTAAATGTTGTACGCAAGTCTTTTTTCATAATAATCAGTTCCTCTGTGAATAAATGTAAGATTTATGTGGATAAGATGATATATTTGAAAAAAATTTAACATAAAACAACAATTTTTGCAAGGTCTACAACAATTTGTTCAATGTTTCTTTTTTAGGTTGTTGGTTATAATAGATATATAAGATTTTGAATCACTTATACAAAGAGAGGGTTTATCCATTATGCAAATGACATTAAGATGGTACGGATCAAAATTTGATACTGTTACTTTAAAACAAATTAGACAAATCCCTGGAGTAAACGGAGTTATCACAACTTTATACGATACAGTTCCAGGTGAAGTATGGTCTAGAGAAAGAATTAAAGCACTTAAAGATGAAGTAGCTGCTGCAGGTTTATGCATCGCTGGTATCGAAAGTGTTAACATCCACGATGAAATCAAAACAGGTGGACCAAACAGAGATATGTATATCGATAACTATATCGAAACATTAAAAAACCTTGGTGAAGAAGATATTCACTTAGTATGCTACAACTTCATGCCAGTATTCGACTGGACACGTACAGAATTAGCTAGAGTACGTCCAGACGGTTCAACAGTACTTGCTTACACACAAGAAGCTGTAGATGCTTTAGACCCAACAAAAATGTTCGAATCAATTGCTGGTGACATGAACGGGACAGTAATGCCAGGTTGGGAACCAGAACGTATGGCTAAAGTAAAAGAATTATTCGAATTATACAAAGACATCGATGATGAAAAATTATTCGAGAACTTAAAATACTTCTTAGAAAGAATCATGCCAGTATGTGACCAATATGACATCAACATGGCAATTCACCCAGATGATCCAGCTTGGAGCGTATTCGGTCTTCCACGTATCATCATCAACAAAGAAAACATTCTTCGTATGACAAAAATGGTTGATAACCCACACAACGGTGTTACATTCTGTGCTGGTTCTTACGGAACAAACTTAAACAATGACCTTCCAGATATGATTCGTTCATTAAAAGGAAGAATTCACTTCGCACACGTTCGTAACTTAAAATTCAACACACCAACAGACTTCGAAGAAGCTGCTCACTTATCTTCTGACGGTACATTCGATATGTACGAAATCGTAAAAGCTCTTTACGATATCGGATTCACAGGTCCTATCCGTCCAGACCACGGTCGTATGATTTGGGATGAAGTAGCTATGCCAGGTTACGGTTTATACGATAGAGCACTTGGTGCTTGCTACATCGAAGGTCTTTGGGAAGCAATCGAAAAAGCTGACCAACGTTCTGCGAAATAATTTAACTTATTGATATAAATAAAATCATTGGATAGAATCAATAGATTACATTTCAATGATAACAATAGACAACACAGGTAATCGCAAGATGCACTTACTTATGTGGGTAAGGGTGTTTTGCGATACCTTTTATAAAAAATAAAATTTTATTACCAACGAGGGATAAAAAATGATTTTAAATAAAACTGGATTACAAAATGCAGCGGAGTGGGAAGCTAAAGGCTACGCACTTCCAAAATTTGATCACGAAGCAGTTACTAAAGCTACAAAAGAAAATCCATTCTGGATTCACTTTGGTGCAGGTAATATTTTCAAAGCTTTCCAAGCTAACGTAGCTCAAAACTTATTAAACGAAGGTTTACTTGATAGAGGGATTATCGTTGCAGAAGGTTTCGACTATGAAATCGTAGAAAAAATGAATCGTCCACACGATGATTTCCACGTTCTTGTAACATTAAAAGCTGATGGTTCAGTAGAAAAAACTGTAGTAGGTTCTGTAGTAGAATCTTGTATCCTTGATTCAGAAAACGATGCTGAGTTTGGCCGTTTAAAAGAAATCTTCAAAAAAGATTCTTTACAAATGTGTACATTCACAATTACAGAAAAAGGCTACAGCCTTGTAAATGGTAAAGGTGAAATCCTTCCAGCTGTAGCAGCTGACTTCGTAAATGGACCAGCAAAACCTGCTAGTTACATTGGTAAAGTAGCTTCTTTACTTTACACACGTTATCAAAACGGAGCAACTCCAATCTCTATGGTAAGTACAGATAACTGCTCTCACAATGGGGATAAACTTCACGCTGCAGTAGTTGCATATGCTGAAAAATGGGCTGAAAACGGTTTAGCAGAAGCTGGATTCGTAGATTACATCAACGACAAAAACAAAGTTGCATTCCCATGGTCAATGATTGATAAAATCACACCAAGACCAGATGCTTCTGTAGAAAAAATGTTAATCGAAGATGGTCTTGAAGGAATGGAACCAGTAATCACATCTAAGAATACTTATGTTGCTTCATTCGTTAACGCTGAAGAATGTGAATACTTAGTAATTGAAGATGCATTCCCTAACGGACGTCCTGCTCTTGAAAAAGGTGGCTTCATGTTCACAGATAGAGAGACAGTAGATAAAGTAGAGAGAATGAAAGTTTGTACATGTTTAAATCCACTTCATACAGCTCTTGCAGTATACGGATGCTTACTTGGACACACAAAAATCTCTGAAGAAATGAATGATACAGAACTTCGTAAATTAGTAGAGAGAATCGGTTACGTTGAAGGTCTTCCAGTAGTAGTAAACCCAGGCGTACTTGATCCAAAAGAGTTCATCGATACAGTATTAAACGTACGTATTCCAAACCCATTCATGCCAGATACACCACAACGTATTGCGACAGATACATCTCAAAAACTTGCTATTCGTTTTGGTGAAACAATCAAAAACTACATCAAAGAAGGTAAAGACTTAAATGATCTTAAACTTATCCCATTAGTATTTGCTGGTTGGTTAAGATACCTTATGGGAGTTGATGATAATGGTAATGCTTTCGAACTTAGTCCAGACCCATTATTAGAAACAGTTTGCCCACACGTTGCAAACTTCAAATTAGGTGAAGAAGCTGATGTAGAAGCTGCTTTAAAACCAGTTCTTGAAGATGCAAAAATCTTTGGTGTAAACCTTTATGAAGTAGGTATGGCTGAAAAAGTTTGCGGTTACTTCAAAGAATTAATCGCAGGCCCAGGTGCAGTTCGTGCTACACTTAAAAAATACGTTTAATTAATAATTGTTTAAATAAATTGATTTAAAGAAACGTTTTAATAGATTTGCATAATAATTAAGTTAGATATAAAAAGCTTACCTTCACTAAAGATGACAATTCTAGATAGTTCATTTTTAGTGAAGAAAAGGCTTTTGATAATAGCTTTATTATGACAGAAATATGACAAAGGCATATTTTTACTTAAACTCAAGATTGACTATAATCAT
>JAGAVZ010000060.1 GCA_017941635.1 Cellulosilyticum sp. | reverse complement strand
GCCAACACATCAACCAATAGAGCAACTGGCAATGTTACGTAGTACGCCTAATCTAGTAACTTTTAGACCAGCCGATGCTAAGGAGACTGTTGCAGCATGGGAATATGCTTTAAATAGTTGTACAGAACCTGTAGCAATTGTTCTTACAAGACAGAACTTACCATTCCTTGAGCATTCAGGAGAGGAAGCTAAAAAAGGTGCCTATAAGGTAGCAGGTGTAGACTCAGTCGATGCAGATATTATCTTAGTGGCAACAGGTTCAGAAGTACAGCTAGTTGTTGGAGCAGTAGAACAGTTAGAAAAGCAAGGAGTTAAAGCAACAGCAATCAGTATGCCATCAATGGATGTTTTTGAAAAACAACCAAATGAGTATAAAGAGTTTATTTTACCAAAATCTAAAACAAAACGTGTTATAGTAGAAGCACTTTCATCATTTGGCTGGCATAAATATGCAGGGTTAGAAGGTAAGGTTGTAGCAATGAATGGCTTTGGAGAATCTGCTCCAGCTGATAAAATCTTTAAAAAGAATGGTTTTACCGTAGAGAATATCGTAGAAGAAGCAAGAAAATTAATAGATTAAGTATAAAATAAATATAAGAGAAGTAGTTTCTAGATTAGAGCTACTTCTTTTTTGTGAGTGGAATACAATATTTTAAAATGATATAAAATTTAAAATAAAATACACTAAAAATTTAAATATAAAGATTGATTTTAAGTAATATTCACGTTATAATTTAGTAAATATTAAAATAATTTAAAAAATAAAATACTAATAAAAGTGGTGATGCAAAGTGGGAAATTTAAGTTATAACAAACCATGGATATTGCAAAGGGCAGATCCTTATGTATTAAAGCATCAAGATGGAAAGTATTATTTTACGGCATCAGTTCCAGCATATGATCGTATTATTTTAAGATGTTCAGATACATTAATGGGACTTGCCAAGGCAGAGGAAAAAACAATATGGACAAAGCATGATAATGGCCCTATGAGTAAGTATATATGGGCACCTGAATTACACTATTTACAAGGTAAGTGGTATATTTATTTTGCAGCAGGTATGCAGGAAGATGAATGGGCTATTAGACCTTATGTTTTAGAGTGCCAGGGTGAAAATCCTTTAGAAGATGAATGGGTAGAAAAAGGAAAGATGCAAGCAGCGGATGGAGATGTATTCTCTTTTAATGCCTTTTCGTTGGATGCTACTGTATTTGAGCATAAGGGGAAATATTATTTTATATGGGCAGAAAAAGTTAGTGTAGGTCCACAAATTTCAAATTTATACATAGCAGAGATGGAAAGTCCTTATAAACTTAAAACAAAGCAAGTCTTATTAACGACACCAGATTATGACTGGGAACGTGTAGGTTTTTGGGTAAATGAAGGACCATTTATATTGAAACATAATGGAAAGATATTTTTAACTTTTTCAGCTAGTGATACAAGTAGTGCTTATTGTATAGGCATGTTGACAGCCAATGAATCAGATGATTTGTTGGACCCTAGATCTTGGCATAAAGAAAGAAATCCTGTTGTAAAGACAAATGAAGAAAAAGGCATTTATGGGCCAGGACATAATTGTTTTACCGTTTCTGAAGAAGGAAAAGATATTATGATTTATCATGCACGTACAAAAAAAGAAATTACGGGTAATCCATTACATGAACCCAATCGTCATACGATGATTATGCCGATTGAATGGAATCAAGATGGTAGTCCAAAATTTTGTAATGAAATAGAGTAAATAGATGGGGGTATGAGTCATGTTAAAGATGTATATTAATCCTAATATTAAAAGAGGACGTATTAATAAGGAGATTTATGGACACTTTGCAGAGCATCTCGGTAGGGGTATTTACGAAGGAATCTATGTAGGAGAAGATTCTCCTATTCCAAATACGAATGGAATGAGAAATGATGTTGTAGCAGCATTAAAAGCAATGAAAGTGCCTGTACTGAGATGGCCAGGTGGTTGTTTTGCAGATGAATATCATTGGAAAGATGGAATTGGACCAAAAGAAACAAGAAAAAAAATGATTAACACACACTGGGGTGGTGTGGTAGAAGATAATAGCTTTGGAACACATGAATTTATGGAGCTGTGTGCTCAATTAGACTGTGAAGCTTATGTTAATGGAAATGTGGGAAGCGGTTCTGTCCAAGAGATGAATGAATGGGTTGAATATATGACTTTTGATGGAGTATCTCCAATGACTGCTTTAAGAGAAGCTAATGGGCGTAAAGAACCATGGAAAGTTAAATATTTTGGGGTTGGAAATGAAAACTGGGGTTGTGGCGGAAATATGACACCAGAGTATTATGGTAATCTTTATAGACGTTATCAAACTTATGTAAGAGATTATGATACTGAAAATAAGCTCACTAAAATTTGTTGTGGTGCAAATATAGATGATTATAATTGGACGAAGAAAGTAATGGAAACCTGCTTTAAAGGTACACCAGAGCATCTTCATGGTTTAATGGACGGTCTTTCATTACATTACTATACTATTCCGGGAGAGTTCTGGACACAAAAGGGTGCAGCTACTGGTTTTAATGAAGATGAATGGTATATCACTATGAAAAAGACATTAAAAATGGAAGAACTTATTAATCGTCATGGAACAATTATGGATGAATATGATCCTGATAAAAAGATTGGTCTGATAGTAGATGAATGGGGTAATTGGTTTGATGTGGAAGTTGGTACTAATCCAGGATTTTTATATCAACAAAATACAATGAGGGATGCGCTTGTAGCAGGTATCAATTTAAACATCTTTAATAAACATTGTGATCGTGTCAAAATGGCTAATATTGCACAGATGGTTAATGTACTTCAATCTGTTATTTTAACAGAGGGTGAAAAAATGATACTTACACCAACATATTATGTATTTTACCTATATCAAAATCACCAAGATGCTACTTTGGTAGAGAGTTATTTACAAGCTCCATTAACAGGTACTAAGGAGTATGAAGTACCAAGTTTACAAGAATCTGTATCTATTAATGAGGAAGGGCATCTTAATATAACAATAACTAATTTATCTTTAAATGAAAGCTATGAAATCGATAGTATTTTAACAGATTGGAATGCACAAGATGTAAAAGCTACTATTTTAACAGGTAAGATGGATGACCATAATACATTTGAAAATCCAGAGACTGTAAAGCTTGCTGATTTTACAGACTATACAGTAACAGAACAAGGTATTCGTTTTACCATTCCACCATGTAGCGTATTACATTTAGAGGTAAAATAAATGAGAATGTGTAAAGGCTGTCTTATTAGAGAAATAGATAGTCAAAAGCAGTATCAGAGTATGTTTAATTATATTGAAAGCCTTGATGAAGAAATTAAGATAAATCATCAAGTTTATGAAGTGCGCCTATATACATGCAAAAAATGTGATTCGCTAATTAATGGAATGTGTAAACATTGTGGGTGTTTTGTAGAAATGCGAGCAGCTATTACAAAAAATAGTTGTCCAAATAAAAAATGGTAGAAAAAAAGGAATTACAGTTTGATATGCTGTAGTTCCTTTTTACTTGTTTAGATGAACAAATCATATTATTTTATAGGACTGTAGCTTATACGTACATTGATGTTTTGATTGTAGTTTCCAAAGTTTTTTCCGAAAATAGTAAGTCCTCCTACATGCTCTGCTGTATCAGGAATAGCTAACTTGAATTTGATGGTACTTTTATAGTCAAAGTTAAAGTCTTTAATGGTTATATCAGAAATTTGAAGTCCATCAATAAAGGTTCCGTGTTCATTTACAACAAGTAGTTTTAGTAAACCATATTGATTCCAATTTGGGAACCACCAATCAGGGGTAAAAATCCCTTTAGTATCACCAAAATCACCAGGACTTGTCCAAGTTCCTAAACAAACATCGTTTAGATAAAAATGAATATCAGAAGGCCAAATATCATTCGTACCAGGTGCTTCAGAGGCAAGTTCAGCAGAAATAGAAATCTGGTCAATTTTTTGGGAGTTTGGAATAAAGTTTGGGACAATATATTCTATATAGCCTTTAGTAAACCATAAAATATCTGCATCATAACGTTCAGGATGTGAAAAATATCTAGCATCATCAACTTCTCCAATGAGCTTGTTTGAAGAGGCAAGGCCGCAAGTTGGATAAATATCATAGTTAGAATATTGACCAATTTTAATCTCAGTTTGAAACATATTAGGATTTCTATATTGATCATAAAAATCAATGAGGATTTTACTTAAGCTTACAGAGCATTTTTTTTGATTACCATGTCCACTGAACTCATTAGAAATAGTAATTAAACCAGAATCTTCAAGCTTTTTAATATGTCCAGTTAATGCACCATTTGTGATATTTAATTGAGAGGCTAATTCATTCATATTCATGTCAGGATTGGAGAGTAATAATTTAATAATCTCTAATCGAACTTCTGAAGCAAGTGCTTTAAAGATATTTAGCCCTTCATCTAGAGAAGTAATATGTAGCATAGATACCTCCTATGAATTAAAGTTGTTTTGAAAATATATAAAATATTATAATTCTAATTAAAATAATAGTCAAACTGTCTGAGATAGTTGTAAATATAGCCATTTTTGAATATGGGTAGCTATATGAAAAATAAAAGTTATAAATACAATTTAACTTAATAATAAAATAATTTAAAATATTATTGACAACATAGAATAATGATTGTATATTATTACTTATAAGAGGAATGAAACGCAGTAGAAAATATTTAAAGTGCACAAACATAGTAAGCTTGAGAGCGGAAGACAATAAGTTATACATCTAAGGTTGCATGAATAGAAGACATATAATTATTTATCAAAAAGAAAAATAATTTGTATTCTATTATATTGGGAGGGATTTTTGATGAAAAAACGATTAGTAAGTCTAATGTTATCAACAGCAATGTTATCAACTGCATTAGTAGGATGTGGAAGTGCAAGTCAAAATACAAGTAGTGAAGGTGGAGAAGTTGCTACTAATACAGAGACTAATACAGAAGTAGCTACAGAAGAAGGAACGGAAGAAGCAGTAGCAGAAGCAGAAGCAGAGTATGTAGTAGGGCCAGAGAATGGAACAAAACTTAGTATGTGGGTATTCGTACCAGCTCACGCTGAATTTTATGCAAAGATGGCAGAAGAATGGAATGCAAAGAATACAGATAAGCCAATTAACTTGACAGTTACATCATATCCTTATGCAGATATGCACAATAAGTTAACATTAGCAAATCAATCAGGTGAAGGTGCTCCAGACCTTTGTGATATTGAAATCGGTGCATTCCCTAACTATTTACAAGGTGAAGTGCAATTTGTAGAGTTAAATGATTATATTGAACCTTATAAAGAAGAAGTAGTTCAAGCTCGTATTGATACATATAGTAAAGATGGTGCAAATTATGGTGTTCCAACTCATGTTGGTGCAACGGTTATGTACTACAATACAAAACTCTTAGAAGAGTATGGTATCGACTATACAACAATTGAAACATGGGATGATTATACTGCAGCTGCCGAGCAATTAAAAGAAGCTAGTGACGGTAAAGTGTGCATGACAAGTGTTGATACAGGTGGTACAGACTGGTTATGGCTTGGAATGGCTCAATATGGAGAAGACTATACAAATGAAGATGGCTCTCCAAATATCAATATAGAATCTGTTGAAAAAATGATTACAATGCAACAAGATTGGTTAAATGATGGCCTTGCAATGGTATCACCAGGTGGTCAAGTAGATATGGAAGAAGGATATGCAAATATTGCAGCAGGAAATATTGCATCATTCCCTAAAGCAATGTGGTTTATGTCTCGATTCATTAACTACATGCCAGAAATGGAAGGTCAATGGGCAATTGCACCTTGTCCTGTGTTTGAAGAAGGTCAACCTCGTTCAGTAGGTATTGGTGGTACAGGTACAGTTGTTTCTAAACAATCTGAGAATGCTGATTTAGCATCTGAATTTATTACATGGGCTAAATTATCATATGATGGAGAACTTCAAATCTGGAATATGTTAGGTTTTGATACATGTAATACTTCTATTTGGACAGATCCAGCTATTACACAAGATACAACTAACCAATACATTAAATACTTTGTAACAAATCCATTTGATGTTTTAAATGAAATCAAAGATGAAATTGGTTTAATTAAAGTAGGTAGAATCAACCCTACAATTAGTGAAGTATTTAATTTAACAATTTTAAATGCTTGCTTGGAAGAAGGAGCAGATGTTACTGAACAACTAGAACAAGGACAAAGTGATTGTGAGCTTGAATGGTAATATAAGAGACTAGTACATAGGGGTATCGTGAAGATACCTCTATTATTGAAAAGAGGCGAGAACATATGAGTAAAGTAAAGAAATTATTATTTTCACAGAAAGTTGCACCGTATATATTTATCTTACCATTTTTACTAAGCTTTTTATTTTTTTGGTTATATCCAATGTTTAGTACTATAAAAATGAGTTTTCAATCTGTTCTACCGGGTCAAGTTGAATGGATAGGACTTAAAAACTATACAAAACTTTTAAAGGATTCTGCGTTTCATACAGCAATGCTCAATAGCTTTACCTATATGATCGGAACGCTAATTATATTAATTCCTTTTCCTATGTTATTTGCATGCTTGATGGAAAGTAGATTAGTAAAAGTAAAAGGCTTTTTTAAAGCATGTTTATATTTACCAGCATTAACTTCCGTTGTTGTATCAGGTATGCTTTTTAGATTGATGTTTAGTGAATTAGATGGTTCTCAAATGAATCAGATATTAGCTCTATTTAATATGGACTCTATAAAATGGTTAAAAATAAAAGAAACTTCATATTTTGCATTACTTTTATTAGCTTCTTGGCGTTGGACAGGAGTGAATATGCTTTACTTTATCGCAGGACTCAAAGGCATTGATGATTCTTTCTATGAAGCAGCTGAAATAGATGGTGCAAGTAGTTGGCAAAAGTTTAAATACATTACAATGCCACTTTTAAAACCAACTTCTATTTATGTATTAACAATTAGTATCTATGCAGGTTTAGCAATGTTCATGGAAAGTTATATGCTATGGGGTGGAAATTCATCTCCAAATAATATAGGACTTACAATTGTTGGCTATTTATATCGTAGAGGTATTGAAAAGAACCAATTAGGTTATGCATCAGCTGTTGGTTTAGTTTTACTTATGATTGCCTTACTGATTAATATTATTCAACTTAAATTAAATGGTACATTTAAGAAGGAGGATTAAGAACATGGCAGAAATTGGAGTTCGAGAAAGTAAAATGACTGTTTCAGTAAAGAAGAAAGTGCAAACAGTTTTGGCAACTGGTTTCTTTATTCTTCTATCATTCCTTGTAGTTTTTCCGTTTATTATTTCATTTATAGCATCATTTAGACCAGGTCGAGATTTGATTCGTAATGGGTTAGCACTTAATTTAGATTTCAGTACGATGTCATTACATAATTATGAGTATTTGTTTACAGGAGATCATTCATATTTTGTCTGGTTTAAAAATAGTATTTTAATCACATTTATTTCAGTATTTCTAACCTTGATAGTATGTTACTTTGTAGCTTATGGTTTAGCGATGTATAAATTTAAGTTAAATAATTTATTATTTTTCTTAGTTATTGCAACTATGATGGTACCTTTTGAAATTTTAATGTTACCACTTTACCAAGAAATTATTGATTTACATCTTACAGATACTTATGCAGGTGTTATTTTACCTGGTATTTGTAGTGCTTCAACCATCTTTTTCTTTAGACAGTATTTGCAAGGATTACCAAAAGAATTATTGGATTCGGGAAGAATAGATGGTGCAACCGAATTTGGGATTGCATTTAAAATTATTATGCCAATTACGAAACCAGCTTTTGCAGCAATGGGAATTCTTTGTGCAATGGGTTCATGGAACAATATGTTATGGCCTATGTTGGTATTTAGAAGTGCTTCACACTTTACCTTACCAATTGGATTAAATGGATTATTAACACCATATGATAACAACTATAACTTATTAATTGCAGGATCTATGTTTGCAATTCTACCAGTATTCATTGTCTTTTTATGTTTCCAAAAATACTTTATTGAAGGTATGTCAGCTGGAGCAGTAAAAGGCTAGGATATTATCAGAATTAAAATACCTTAGGTAAGTGATGAAATAAAAAAACGAATTCATAAGTCATGTAGTAATATAGGAGGAAATTAAAATGGGTAAGAAGTATCAGTTTTGGTTTGCAACAGGTTCACAAGATTTGTACGGAGAAGAATGTTTAAGAGTTGTAGCTGAGCATTCAGCTAAGATTGTTGAGGGATTAAATAGGTCGGGATTGTTACCATATGAAATTGTATTAAAACCAACTTTAATTGATAATGTTTCCATTAGAAAAACCTTTAATGAGGCAAATGCAGATGAAAACTGTGCAGGTGTAATCACATGGATGCACACTTTCTCACCAGCTAAATCATGGATTTTAGGTTTGCAAGAATATAGAAAACCTCTTTTACATTTACATACTCAATTTAATGAAGAAATTCCTTATGATTCAATTGATATGGACTTTATGAATACCAATCAATCTGCTCATGGAGATAGAGAGTTCGGTCATATTGTAAGCCGCATGGGTATTGAAAGAAAAGTAATCGTTGGACACTGGGCTAATGCCGAGGTTCAAAAACGTATTGCTAGTTGGATGTTTACAGCAATTGGTATCATGGAAAGTAGCCATATTCGTGTCCTTCGTGTGGGAGATAACATGAGAAATGTAGCTGTTACAGAAGGGGATAAAGTAGAGGCGCATATTAAATTTGGTTGGGAAATTGATGCTTACAATATTACAGATATTGCTGAGTATGTTAAATCAGTTAGTGACTCAGATGTTAAAGCATTAGTGGATGAATACTACGACACATACGACATTTTATTAGAAGGCAGAGATGCGGATGAATTTAGAAAACATGTAGCCGTACAAGCTGCTATTGAAATTGGTTTTGAAAAGTTCTTAACAGAAAAGAACTACCATGCTATTGTAACAAACTTTGAAATGTTAGCAGGACTTAATCAACTTCCTGGACTAGCTATCCAAAGATTAATGCAAAAAGGCTATGGTTTTGGTGGAGAAGGAGACTGGAAAACAGCTGCTATGGTGCGTTTAATGAAAGTAATGACAGCTGGTGTAAAAGATGCCAAAGGCACATCTTTTATGGAAGATTACACCTACAATCTTGTACAAGGCAAACAAGGAATCCTTCAAGCACATATGCTAGAGGTATGTCCAAGTATTGCAAATGTCAAACCAGCTATTAAAGTATCTCCACTTACAATGGGTAAGAGAGAAGATCCAGCACGTTTAGTATTTACTTCTAAACCAGGTAAAGGGGTAGCTACCTCATTAATAGACTTAGGTAACCGTTTTAGACTACTTATTAATGAAGTAGAATGTTTAACACAAGATACTCCAATGCCAAAACTTCCAGTTGCGTCAGCATTCTGGAGACCAGAGCCTAACTTAGAAGTAGGAGCAGAGGCATGGATCTTAGCAGGTGGTGCACATCATACAGCATTTTCTTATGATTTAACAGCAGAGCAAATGGGAGATTGGGCAGCAGCAATGGGTATTGAAGCTGTATATATTGATAAAGATACCAACATTCGTTCGTTTAAAAATGAATTAAAATGGAATTCTATTTACTATCGCTAATCGGCATATTAAAGATTGTAAGTTAACTTAGCATTTTAATTAGGAAATAGGTAAGTTAATCAGAATAACAACTTTAAGGTAGGGGGACGTTTAGGTGGGTTTAGTAAACAATGATATAAGAGAAATGATTATAAATGGGGAAACAGCTCTTGGTATTGAATTGGGTTCTACTAGAATTAAAGCGGTATTAGTAGATGCTAATCATACACCTATTGCATCAGGTAGCTATGAATGGGAAAACCAATTAGAAAATGGTATTTGGACCTATAGTGAAGAAGCAATATGGCAGGGACTTCAAGCAAGTTATAAGAATATGGTCGAGGAAGTGGAAACTAAGTATGATGTTACACTTGAAAGAATTGGAGCAATAGGCTTTAGTGCAATGATGCATGGATATATGGCATTTAATAAAGAAGAAAAACTGCTTGTTCCATTTAGAACCTGGAGAAATACCATTACAGGTGAGGCAGCAGAAAAACTAACTAAGCTTTTTGAGTATCATATTCCTCAAAGGTGGAGTATTGCACATCTTTATCAAGCTATTTTAAATGAAGAAGAGCATGTTAAAGAGATTGATTTTATCACAACATTAGCAGGTTATATTCACTGGAAACTAACAGGTAAGAGAGTAGTGGGTATTGGCGAGGCATCAGGTATGTTTCCGATAGATGTACTTACTAAAAACTATGATCAAAAAATGATTAATCAATTTAATGAAATCATTAAAGAAAAAGATTACGCATGGAGATTAGAAGGTATTTTACCTAAAGTAATGTTAGCAGGTGAAGTAGCAGGTGAACTGACTGAAGAAGGTGCTAAATGCCTAGATGTAAGTGGCAAATTAAAAGCTGGCATTTTAGTGTGTCCACCAGAAGGTGATGCAGGAACGGGTATGGTAGCGACTAATAGTGTCACAAAACGTACTGGAAATGTATCAGCAGGTACATCTGTATTTGCAATGATTGTTTTAGAAAAAACACTTGCTAAAGTATATGATGCCATTGATTTAGTAACAACACCTACAGGTGAGTTAGTTGCTATGGTACATTGTAATAACTGTACTTCTGATTTAAATGCTTGGGTGAATTTATTTGATGAGTTTGCAGAAAGTCTGGGTATGCAGGTAGATAAGAATAAGTTATTTAGTACACTTTATAATAAAGCTTTAGAAGGAGATGCAGATTGTGGTGGTCTTCTAGCTTATAATTATTTCTCAGGTGAGCATATTACAGGTTTTGAAGAAGGTAGGCCAATGTTTGTAAGAACACCTGAAAGCCACTTTAACTTAGCGAATTTTATGAGAACACACCTCTTTACAGCATTAGGTGCTTTAAAGACAGGATTAGACATTTTAATGAAACAAGAACAAGTTCAAGTAGATGAAATCTTTGGTCATGGTGGTTTGTTTAAGACTAAAGGAGTAGGACAAAGTATTCTTGCAGCAGCCATAAATGCGCCAGTTTCTATTATGGAAACAGCAGGCGAAGGTGGTGCTTGGGGAATTGCTATTTTAGCAAGTTATATGAGAAATAAAGTGCAAGGAAGTGTTAAGAGCCAAGAAACATTAGATACTTATTTAAATGATAAGGTATTTGGAGAGCAAGCAGGAACAAAAGTTTTGCCTAATCCAAATGATGTAGAAGGCTTTGAACAGTTTATGAAACGCTATACATTAGGACTTGATATTGAAAGAGCAGCAGTAGCATCTATTTAAATGAGGTGATAAAAGTGCTAGAAGCGCTTAAAAAGCAAGTTTATGAAGCAAATATGGAACTGCCAAAAAGAAATCTTGTAACCTATACGTGGGGAAATGTAAGTGGTATAGATCGTGAAACAGGATATTTCGTTATTAAGCCAAGTGGTGTAGAGTATGATAGGTTAACACCAGATGATATGGTTGTTATGGACCTTCAAGGGAATAAGATTGAAGGAGTGTATAAGCCTTCGTCAGATACACCTACTCACTTAGAACTTTACAAAGCTTTTCCAGAGATTGGTGGTATTGTACATACACATTCGCCATGGGCAACATCGTGGGCGCAAGCAGGTAGGAGTATACCTTGCTATGGAACAACTCATGCAGATTATTTTTATGGAGCAATTCCTTGTGCTAGAAGCCTAGTAAAAGAAGAAATAGAAGAAGATTATGAAAAAAATACGGGGCTTGTTATTATAGAAACTTTTAAAGATTTAAATCCAGTCTATATACCAGGAGTCTTATGTGTGAATCATGGACCTTTTACATGGGGAAAGGGTGCTATGGAAGCAGTTCATAATGCAGTTGTATTAGAGGAAGTAGCTAAAATGGCATATCAAACAGAAAATATTAATGTCCATGTGCAGTCGGCACCAGATATCATTAAGGAGAAACACTTTATGAGAAAACATGGCAAAAATGCTTACTATGGACAATAAGACAAGATAGTAAAACGGGCTACCATATTAACTGATTGAGTTAGTTAATATGGTAGCCTGTTTTTTATTGATTAAAATAATATTATCTCAATATATGCTTTATATGCGACATCAAGGTACATTAGAGAGTATGAATAGGAGGAAAAGATAGGAATAATCATACTTACATAACGAGTTGTGCTAGTTAAATTTACAAGTAGAATAAGCTCCAATCATGTGATATCGTTACCCTGCAGCAATACAATCATAAAACGGGGGACATCACATGTTAGAGCTCAAATATTATTCTGTCCAAGAAATCCAAAAT
>JAGAVZ010000059.1 GCA_017941635.1 Cellulosilyticum sp. | reverse complement strand
AAAGTTACAAGGGGCGGATAAAATCGGGTATTGACAATTTTTAGAAAACATGATTTACTTTAATTAAAGAAAGGGGGTGTGTGATATGAAATTCAATACAGAAGCATACGATAAATGTTTTCCTAGAGAAGAAGTTAAGGAAAAAACAGATAGTGCGGTTGAAGATTTTACAGAAGATGATGTACTTGATGAACCAGATGATTCTGGAGAAAATGGGGGAGATGAATAATGCCTTTTGATGAAATGATTAAAATGGTACTTGATAGTTCAGTTACCATAGCGGTACTTGCATATTTCATGTATCGTGATAATAAGTTCATGTCAAAGTTGGAAATAACTTTGCAGGCTTTAGTAGACACAGTAAACGTATTAAAAGAAAAAGTTTCGGAGGAATAAAATTATGGCTTATATTGTAAAGCAGATTGCAAACTTAGTAAATGACGCAGTAAAAGACGCTATTGGAAAAACAGAAGTGATTGCAAACTTAGATACTACTGATTTAGTATCTTTAGGAAAACAGATTGATAAATTTGATGCTTATGATGGTTTTTACAAATCGTTAGTGAATAGACTTGTAAAGACGGTGTACTTTGTAAGAACTTATGAGGGTTCAAGACGTTCAGTTCTTAGAGATGAACATGAATTTGGTGCATTTGTACAGAAAGTGTATTATGAAATGCCCGAAGCAGTACCAAATCCAACATGGGATATTCCACAGGAAGATACTTACGGGCAGGCTAGTCCTTATGATGTAGAGGGTACTGTTGCTATTTCAAGCATTACTTTCGGTGGTAAAGGTACTTGGAGTATTGAGATTATCAGACCTGTAGAACAGATTAAGACCGCTTTCTTAGATAACGCTTCTATGATTAGATTTATTGACGGTATTTATATTACTATTGAAAACGCTTTCAAATTACAGGAAGAAAGAATTACTGCACTTGCAGTAAATACATCTATGGCTCTTTCATTAAGTAAAGGTATTTCAAGAAACTTACTTAAAGAGTATAATGATAATCATGCAGACGCAACTATTGATTCCATTGAAGAAGCATTGGAAAGTCCTGCTTTCTTAAAATACGCTTCTATGGAAATTAATCGTACCATTGATAACATGGCAACAATGAGTACCGTTTATAATGCAGACGGTTATAATACTTTCAC
Organism: Cellulosilyticum sp.; assembly: GCA_017941635.1. Classification (GTDB taxonomy): domain Bacteria; phylum Bacillota; class Clostridia; order Lachnospirales; family Cellulosilyticaceae; genus Cellulosilyticum. The sequence goes on along the minus strand of JAGAVZ010000059.1, from coordinate 11,721 downwards.
TTCTAAGGAAAATCTTGTAGTAGAAATGCTATCTCATTTTGCTAGTGCTTCTGATATGTACTTGCAGGCAGATACTTTCCACAATGAACTTACTAAGTTACCAAATTTTGAAAAGGTTGCTTATTGGCAGGGAAGTGGAAAAGATTTCAAACTTGCAGATTGTTCATCTATTGATGTTAAACATAACGATTTAATTGTAGAGGGTACAAATCCTACAGGTACAGTTAAACAGGCAGGTATTATCTGTTTCGTACATGATGTTGAAAATGTTGCTTGCTACTTTGGTAACAGAAGAACATGGGAAATGTTCAATCCTAGAAGTGAAGTGATGATTCATGGAGAGAAAGCAGAAAAAGGTTATGCGGTTGATTCTCATGCTAATGCAGTAGTATTCTACATGGCTACGGAATAAAAAGTGAACACAACTAAATAGAGGGGGGATTTAATCTCCCCTTTTAGTTTAGGCAACTAAACAGAAAGGAAAGTATATGAGTATTGATAGAGATTATTTTATTAAAAAGATAGCACAGGCAAGTATGGATTTATATTCAGAATATAAGATTTTACCGTCTTTAACTATTGCACAGGCTTGTAAAGAAAGTAGATATGGAACTTGTGCTCTATCTCCGTATTTTAATTTTTTTGGTATGAAATGGACTAAAACTTGCGGTTGTGAGTATGTATCATTTAAGACTAAAGAACAGAAAGAAAATGGAGAATTGGTTACAATAGTAGCAAAGTTTAGAAAGTATAAATCTTTCGAGGACGGTATTAAAGGTTATTATGATTTTATCACAGGATATAAGAGATATAAAAATCTTATTGGAGAAACCGATTCTTATACTGCTTGTAAAAAAATACATGAGGACGGGTGGGCAACATCTAAAACTTATGGAGAAAGTTTGTATAAAGATTATGTAGTGCCTTTAGGATTGGAAAAGTATGACAGAATTGTTTTAGGTACTTCTAGCATTGAAGATTATGTAGAAGTTAATAAAAAATATGATGAATATGTAGTTAAGAAAAACGATACCTTGTGGGGAATTGCGGTTAAGTTTTACGGTGCAGGAGTTAAGTGGAGAAAAATATATGATTATAATAAACTCAAATCTACGGTTATTAAAGTAGGACAGAGTTTGAAGATTCCAAAGGGGGTATAATATGTTTCTTGAAAATTTATTGAATTCTAAAGGGTTAGAGGGAGTTACTAAATTTGCTAAAGAAAGTTGTACTTACAATTTCATCTATAAGTATTGGAGAGATGTTCTTTTTGAAAGAGTAATGCGTTTGTTTGTATGGGAAAACACTAATGAAGTAAAACCTAAAGAAATAGAACAACGCTTACTCTTAGCAGGTCATTGCGGAATTACTAAAATAAATAATGAAAATGAACTTACTGCTATGTTCGGTTCTTTCTACGGAGTTAGCAAGTATCAAGATGAATGGAAAAGTTATACTGTTAATTGTCCTATTTACTCTGGCTCTAGGAAAATAGGTAAAAATGTTATTGTTATTGATAACAATTCTCTTAGAAACCCTACTTATATGTTAGTTCATCACTATGCTACTATGTTAGCACATATTGAAGTTACTCTCATTGATTTAATGGTTAATGCTAGAGATAGTGGCGGTATTCCCGTAGCAGGTACGGAAAAACAGAAAGCGTCTATACAGAAATATCAAGCAGATGTTTTTAATGGTAAGTATGGGGTTGTTACTGATATTGGTTTACTAGGTATTAATTACTTAGGCTCTGATAGAAAAACAAGTCAAAATATTGCAGATGTAATGCAAACAAGAGAAAAAATTTTAAAATCTTTCTACTCTGATATTGGAGTTAGAAGTGCTTTTGAAAAACGTAGCAATTCTGTTGAAGCAGAAGTTGAAGCAGATACTTCATTATTACTTTTAAATCTTTCAGATATGATTGATAAACGTAAAAAAGGTTGTGAAGATGTTAATAAATTGTTCGGCACTAACTGGACAGTTAAGATTGCGGAAGAAATTGATTACGGTCTTGAAAATGAGAGAATACAGTTTGATACTGTTACAGAAACTCATTTAGTAGAAGAAAGTGAGGTTAATGATGAAAACAGTAAATGATATGTTTAACTATGCGGTTAAAAATAATTTGAAATTGTTATCTGAATTTAATGCAGACTTCTGGAAAGAATATACTACTAATGCAGGTTCTTATGATTCCTTGTTTAGACGTATGTATTATTCATTCAAGTTCTTTTTGCAAAGTGAGGAAGAAGATATATCGGCAGTTACTAATAACTTTATAAATGAAGTCAATCATCATCTTATGATTAATAAGAAAAGATACGAGGAATTATATAGAGTTTACGTTCTTGCAGATGAAAAAAATTCTCTTACTGATAACTACAATGTTACTGAAACCATGAGTAGAGAAGTTGGAAGTGAAAACACTAATATTTATGGGGGTAGGGAAGATTCTCAACAGTATTCAAAAGGTGCACAAAGTAATGATACTACTGAACAGGTTACTACTTTTGATAGCGATTCTTTTAATAACGATAAGAAGTATACTAATTCTGACGGTGCTAGAGAGGATAATTCTGTTAATGTTAAGGGAGAACAGACCGATTCTTTAACAAGCACAGAAACAGAAACATATACTCATACTAAAGTAGGTAATATTGGAGTTCAGACCGTTACTGATATGTTAGTAAAACATGATAATTTTTGGAGTGGGTATATGTTCTATGAGAAAATTTTTGAAGATATTTGTGCAGAGTTGTTGATTGTTTAGTCAACCAAACAGGAAGGAGTTTATATGGATATTCAGTTATGTGTAAACTCTAGTGAAAACAATGCTATAGGAAAAAAGGTGTCTGTAATAGACACCGTTTCCTGTAGCGTTAAAGACGCTATGAGTTTTGAAAAACCTATTATTTTATTGCAGTATAGTGGAAATATGAGAAATGTAAATTATGTTTATATTCCTAAATTTTCAAGATATTATTTTGTTACCGATGTTATTCCAATGACAGGCGGTAGATATGAATTACATTGTAACGTAGATGTACTTGAAAGTTATAAAAATCAGATTCTCAATCTTACTTGTATTATTGATAAGCAGGAAAATGAAAGGCTTTCTAGTCAGTATTATAATGATAATTCTTATGTTACTCTAACAAAAGATTATAACAGGGTTATGACGTTTCCTAACGGTTTTAATCAAGACGGTAAATTTATTTTAATTTGTGCAGGGGGTTGACTATGAGTTCTTATGTGAATAATTACACTGATTTAATTAAAGTAGCAAACGATTCTTTTAATGAATTGTTAGAAGATACTACCGCTAGCAGTTTTTTTAAAAATCTTGGTTCTAAGTCCTATTCTAAGTATTTAGGCAGATATTATTACAATAAATCTTTGAGTAATGAATACGAGAATAAAATTATTGTAGTTCCTAAAAATGGTTATATTACTCAACGTCTTGTATATCTTAATGATGATTTAACTGGCGGTACTAGAGTAGGTACACAGGCAATTAATGTCACTGAACAGGACGGAAGTATTCAGTTAAGAAATAGCGGTGCAGTAGGATTCTGTCCTTTAGGTAGATTTTTTGATAGTTTATGTTACGCATTTGGAATCGAAGTTGATAAGGAAAAAATTGATATTTATTCTCTTTATGATTCTGTATTGCAAAATTTTGAATTTGTTTATAACAGAGAAACAGGATTGCATATTCCTATCAATAGTGCTAATTTTAATAATGTTCATGTACTATATATTGTAGAAGATGATAAAACTTATTTCGATGAAGATTTGGTGCAGGCGTTTGCTAATGTTATGTTTGAGGACGGTTGGTTCACTTCTGAAAATTACTATGATAGTGCTATAACAAATCCGCCTACAACTATAACACAATCAGAATTGACTTATTATGAATTAACCCCTAGTGATATTTATAACAATGCTTTAGAAATGTTACAATACCTAGACGAACCGTATAGAAGTAGTGCAATATTACAATATGATACAATAGCGGAAGCGTATTATACATTTAAAGAAGCCTTTCCTAATTTTATTATTACTAACGCTTCTTTTAATTATAATAATGTATTGCAAGGCGTTTCAGTTCCAAATTTTGATTTTGAAGGATATGAAGCATTTAGAATACAACAAACTGCTAGTTATTCATTTAATTCTAGTATTGCTTGGGAAAATCCTAACTGTCCTACAGTTGTACGCCTTGCTTCTCCTAATATATATGGTAACAGAGTAGATGCTATTTATTCAATTAGTTCTAAGAGATATGACTTTAGAAATGTTACTACTGTATCACAAAGTTTAAAATCTGGAAGAATAGCAGACGGTGCTAGAATTTTAATAGGTACTTTTAATGTTAGCGTTGTACCACATTTTAAACAAGGTGTTACGGTTATTGACGGTGCTAAAGTTCCTACTGGATTAGATTCTTTATATACCGATTATCCTACTTGGTTTTCACGTTTGAAAAATATTGTAGGAACAGCAGTAGATGATGTTGGAGAATCATTGAGAAACGTATTCAAAATTATTGATTTTGTTCCATTAACTTTAATTGGAGAAAAACCCACTGAACCTATGTCGCAGGATACTACACAAACAGGCGTGGTATTATCTCCTACAATTATTGGAACTTTGCCAGAATACACTGTTAAATATTTAACTCCTTTACCAAATACTGATACGCCTATTAACCCTACAACGCCGTATTATCCCGATAGTCCAGATTATCCTAGCGATACTCCTATTGGAAACCCTAATGTAGACCCTACTACTCCACCTGTTATCGGCGGTGTTACTCCACCTGTTCCAGACAATCCTATTATAAATTCTAGTAATGGTTTGTTTACGGTGTACAATCCAACACAAGAACAGTTAAATCAATTTGGCGGTTATTTATGGGGAGAGGATATTGTAGGAATTTTACAATCAATATTCCAGAATCCAATGCAGGCTATTATTTCTTTACACGTTTTATATGCTACGCCAGAAACAGGAGAAGAGATACCTATTAGACTAGGATATATGTCAAGCACTGTAAATGCTAAAGAAGTTACTAAACAGTATATTAATATTGATTGTGGTACAGTAAATGTTCCAGAATACTATGGTAATGTATTAGACTATGCACCATATACAAAAGCACATATCTATCTTCCGTTTATCGGTATCAGAGAAATTAATGTTAATGAAATTATGGGCGGTCAAGTTAATGTTAATTATAAAGTAGATGTGCTTACTGGTGCGGTATATGCTTCTATATCAGTATTCCACAATGCTATAAGTCAAGTATTATATACGTTTGAGGGAAATTGCGCCGTTCAACTTCCTCTTACTGGTGGAGATGTTTCAAGACTTCTTAGCGGAATGATTACTGGCATGGCAGTTGGTGCTAAAGGTGGAATGGCAGGTGCGGTTATTGGTACTGCTACTGGTGCTTTTGCCAGTGGGGGGTTGTCTGTTTCAAAGACAAATAGTATAGGTGCTAATGCGGGTGCTATGGGAATCAAAAAACCGTATATTATAATTACTCATAGTCAAGCATATCAAGCAAACAACTATAATAAACAATATGGTTATCCTGCTAATGCAAGTGTTCAGTTATCATCTTGCAAAGGATATACTAGAGTAAAAGATGTTCATGTAGAAAATATTTCTGTAGCAACGCAGGAAGAAAAGAATATGATTGAAACTTTACTCAAACAGGGAGTTGTTATTAATTAGTTTAGTTGACTAAACAAAAGAACAGGGGAGTTAATTCCCCTGTTTTTCTTTATATAAGACTTCCTATCTTAAATACATTATTTACGTTTTTGAAGTCACTTCCTGTAAGGTTATCAGAATAGCAAACTTTGTTCAATCTGAAACACTCACTTATCAAATATTCTGGACGTTTTGAAACGTCAAGTTTGTATGATATGAATGGACTATCGTTGAAAGCATCAGATAATATTCTTAACACTTTTCTGTTGCCTGTGAATGGATATACATAGCAAATCAATCCACCCTGTTTTTCATCTGCTAATAATTCTATTATGAATTTAAAGCGTTGATACTCAACTAACACTTCATATAGTTTTTCATAGTATTGTTTCGGTTTAGGTAATTTAGGAACTTCTTTCGTATCCCATTCTCCGCTTATAATCTGCTTTGCCGATTGACCGAAAAACATCTTATTTTCATTGTTTGTATTTGCACAATACTCAATAGCAATATCAATAACTTCATCTTTAACATGATGATGATATACTTCTATAGTTCCCTGCTTCTGCTTTAGAACTCCCTCTAAGCACCATTCGTGGAAATACGGACAAACTCTGCTCAATGTGTTTCCTATAAGCAATACCGTTATTCTCTCATTTCTAGCAACGGTAGAAACAAACTGTTGCAATAGTCTAGGCTCGTCATTTAAATAAGTTGCGTCTGTTATAAATTCCTCATACAATATGTACGCATAATTTATAAATGTTTGCGACTTATATCTTTCGTATTCATTTAAAGCACAATATCTACCTATCTCTTTGCCTTTTTTAATGTTACCACTTTCATCTAACGTAGCAAAATACATATATCCATTCCATACTACAACTCTATCATATTCTCCATTGGTTATCTTTTTAATAGGCATATCTCCAAAATAGGATTCTACTGCTCTTGTTTTAATATCCGCTAACCAACGTCTTAAATAGATAAATTTCCGTCCTGTCTTATACGCTTCTTCAAGCACCGTCTTTTTTGCTTGATAAGACTTTCCGTTACTTCTTTGACCTAGCAATATTATATAATGTGCTAAAGTTAATAATACTTTACTAATGTCATAATAAGTTTTCTTTGCCATATTACCATTTCTCCATTTCTTCTTTTGCTTCTTCAAATGAGATTATAATTGCAGTTACTATTACTGTTACTACAACTATAACTATTATCAGACCGATAATTGCTATTATTTCACTCATGTAAATCTCCCCCTCATAGTTACATAAAATGCTTCTGTTAATTGTCCTGTATTAAATTCTTTATATTCTATCAATTTCTTATATTCATCTGTCATTGTTAAAAGATAGCCTGTTCTTCTTAGGTTTATTCCTTTTCTATATGTACTAACATATCCGTCATGCCAAGTAACGTCTGGCATATCATTTATATAAGTACATAATCTTTTTGTAACACAATCTGCGTCCTTATCAAAGTTGAAACCGTCTTTGAAATTTTCTATATCATCATTCAATAGTTCAACTGCCTGCTTATTAATTCCGCTTACCGTTAAATACAATTTACCATTTTCTCTGCGTTCAACATATCTCTTTGCCCCTAAAGTAATAAACTCAATGCAATTATCTTCTTTGGTAAAAATACCTAGCGGTTTTTCTTTTCCTTTTACTGTTTTAGGTCTTGTCTTTGAATAGTCAAGTCCTGTTTCTTTACAGGCTTTGTACAACTTATCTGTTATCTCTTTATTATACCATTCAAAATCACACTCCCCTCTTACAAATATGCTATCTGTATCACAATAGATAACATCTATATCGTTGGCTTCTATACATTTCCATAGATTACGTCTTGCATAAGCAGTTACCCAACAACCCCATGAATAAGATAAGAAATATCTTTTTTCTCTAGGATTGTATGACCTTAACTTTTCCAATCTATGTTCTACCACTTCTTTTGTTAATTGTTTTGTGTGCCATTCTCCGTCAATAAGTTCAACATCTGCTTGCACTATAGCAGTTACACACATACCAAACATGGAATTTATATACTGTTTAGATTGCATATATAAATCTTCCATTCCGTCTACATCTTTCAACTCCGTTTTGTTCGCATACAATTCAAGTATATACTCTGTTAGTTCTATCGGTAAATAATCTTTCTTTGATTGATAGCAGGCTAAACATTCTATATCTTCCCATTCATAATTATTACTTATTGTAATAAAATCCTGTTCTGTCATATACATATCTAATTCATCTGCTTTTATTATTCTACCATTATCAAATACTAAGCCTTTTCCTCTAACTTTGCTTGCCTGTATATATGTGTTAAATGATTTGCAGTTTAGTTGACTAAACTTTATGTGCATAATATATGCGTACTTTTCAAAACGGTCTATTGGCGGAATTTTTCTTCCTACATACGCCCATTGTGTCATAGGATATTTTTCCGCTATCATTACAGTAGGATATGATGAAGCAAAATCGTAATGTTCTATTATGTCATTTACTACCATTCCAGAATAACGCCTATTAGCATGAGTATATCCCCCTGCAAAAATATCTTGCAATCTCTTATATTCATCTGCATTGTGAGGTACTAACTTTTTCAATTTCTTTACATACTCTGGATTGCTTGTTGTTCTATTTTTTACTTCAAGACGCACTGTTCCTGTTTGTGTTAAAGGAATAAGACGTTGTTTTTTATACTTCTTCACATAATCTTTAATGCCTGCTTCAACTACTAGACAATCCTGCTCTCCGTAATGCAATTCTTCTTCCGTTAATTCTGTAAATGGAGTTCTTAGTTTTTCATAGTCTAAAGCACCAACAAGTTTTTGCACTCCTAGTTGATTGCCCCACGCTTCAAGTGAAAGTCGTGTCAAAAAATATGAACATCTAAATTCAACGTGCGGATATTCCTTAGAAACTGCTTTCATTGGCTTGTGTGGACTTCTTGCAAATACACTATGCCATGTAAGTATATTACTTAAAAACTGAAACTCATAAGAAAGATTGTGAACCCATATTATATAATTTACATTACGGTCTAAATCATCTAGCACTTTCAAAAAATCTCTAAACTCTCTACCATAATAAACAACTCCGTCACATGAGAACTGCCATAAATACGGTAATGCTAAAGGTATCAATGAGTTCCAATAATCGGCTTCTTGTCCTTTCCTGTAGCCTATTACTTCTCCATTTTCTAACCATGCGGAAGTTGCTTCTATGTCAAAAGTTAAAATAGAGTTACAATATAAAGTTGTACTTGATTTACCTTTTTTCTGTTTATGATGTTTTCTATGTCTTTCAATGTCTAAAGGTCTTTCCCTCATTTGACCGTTATATAGTTCCATCTCCCGATAACATCTCTCTTAGTCTATCTATTTTTTGTTCTTGTGTAGTGCCACGCATAGTTTCATCTTTTGAAATTTCTCTTATATATTTTAAAAGATTTACTTTTTCTCCCTGTGTAGCGTCTTTATAGGCTTCCGCTATGTTAGTTGAACCAAATTGTTGTAGCATACTATCATTTAATGAACCGAAAGTTTCAACCAAATCTCTCCATTCTTGATAGGTGTAATCGGGATTGTCTTTATAAAAACTTTCCCATGCTTTTCTTTCTTTCAATTCTAATGCTCTTTGTCCGTCCTCGCTATAAATATCCCATTGTTCAAAATACTGCAATTCTCTTAATTGACGTATTAATTGCATTTTACTTTTTCCAGAAAAACCTAGACCTATTTGCTTTGAACTTCTGCTTTTACCTGCAAGACTTTGAAGTTTTTTGACTTCTGATTGCACCATTGTACTTCTATTTCCGTCCTCATAAAACTGTTTCAATCTTTCATTTACTATATGTGTTTTATTTCTTATTTCTGCTTGCAGTTCTTTTACTGTCATTTCTTTAATCAGTTTCTTCATTTACATTCTCCCTTAGTAATTTCATAAGATATTCTCCGTCTAAACTCGTTAAAAAAGTAAACCATTGACTTCTAAAAAAATGTTCTAATCTTGATAAGTCAATATCATCTTTTTTCTTAATCGCTTTGATATAATCAATGCAAGCCTGTTCAATAATTGCTAATGCTAACGCCCCGTAGCCTGCCATTCCTATATCAGAAGTGTATTCAATCTTTTTCATCTGTTACCTCACGCAAAAACAGGCAATCAATAGTATAGAATTTCTACGCTACTAACTGCCTGTTTAGTCAACTAAATCTTATCTATCCTCTAATGTATAAGCAGTTGTAGAACCGTTACGAGTTTCTAATGGTTCAATATCCACGATAACAAGTTTACCGTCTAAAACTGCTTCTAACATTTCTTCATTATCGTAAATCTTCTCAAACTGTTCTACTGCTCTAGCAGGCATATTGATTAAATATCCGTTACCAACTACAACTACCTGCTTACCGTAATTTCCGTTAGTAAAGAAAAATCCGTCTACTTTAATTCTTTTACCGATAAAATCCTTTAAAGGTCTAAAATCCATATCAGATGTGTCAATTCCTGCTTTTACTGTATTCTTTCCGCTTGTATTTAATTCATTAAACATAATTTTTTTTCCTCTCTTTGTTTATTAATATATATTGTATGGTTATCCTGCTAATTATATAAATTTATGTATATAACTGTTGGATTGCGTATATGATATTTTTTCATCTCACATTACCTCTATTTTTTCATAACTATCAGACGCAATAGTTACAATAAATTTTCTTTCGTCTTTCCCTGTTACGGGGTTTATCAAAATAAAAGTCACTATTGTAGTTCTAGGCATAGCCTGTACGCTTACAACGTCTGCTTTTATTGAAAATGACACTACCATGTTTTCAACGTCTATATCATCTATGTTTAAAGTATATCCCCCCTCAATGAAATAAAACGCTTCTTTCATGCTTATGTTTCTAACTCTTAATATCTTCATTTGTTTCTCCTGTGTAGGGGGATTTTACTCCCCCTGTATTTTATGCTACTTCATATTTTGCTAAAACATTTGCAGGAATGAGGTACGCTTTACCCTCATAAACAATATGAACTACCTCTGTACTTTCATTCTCAACTTCATCTTCGTTCTCAACTTCATCTTCAACTAATTCCTCAACTTCAACATCTGCTTCAACTTCTTCAAGTTCTTCCTGTTCTCCGTCTTTCCATGACTTCAATAAGTCAATTAAACTCTTGTCCGATAAAGTTGCAATATTAATATTATTATCTGCACACCAATCTGAAAACTCTTTATATTCTTCCTCTGTTAATGTTGATAACTTATAACATTTTCCTACTGTGAATACTGTCTTGTCAATACCATGCAGGTCTGCAAACAATACCGCATTTTTACACTGTGAAAGATAACCTTTAGAAATTCCCATTTCACTTGCAAATTTCTTTTCGGTGTCAAAATCATCTTTGAAAAGTTCATTACTTACGATTGCGGTAAATCCCTCTGCTACTTGCCAAGACGCTTTATTCCCTGTTGCTATTGCTTTAGTAATCTTTGTTAAAGCCTTACCAAGTTCCTTGTTTGCTAACTGTGAGCAAAATTCTGTTGTGATTAACTGTGTGTTCATCATGTTTTAATCTCCTTTTTTTATATGTTATTTTTTCGGCTTATGCCTGACCGCCTGTAGGCGGTTTCGTCTTAATTTTCAAAGACTCATCAGAGGCATTATCTATCTAGCCAAACAAGATATGAATTATTTGCAGTTTCTATTCTTAGTATTTCTTCATCTCCTATATAATCATTCCATGCTACAGAAAACTGAAAAGTATTATGTGATATAATTCTAAAATTATAAGAATTTTCAGATTCTAAAAACATCTTTTCACATCTATCGAAAGCCCTTGCTTTTTCCGCACTATATGAACCATATATTTGTGAAAGATTCCAACCCTCATTATTTCTTGCTTTATTATATAACTCATTTCCTTTTGAACTGCTCATTTTATACTCTTTCATTTTTCTCTCCTTTTCCTGTTT
>JAGAVZ010000058.1 GCA_017941635.1 Cellulosilyticum sp. | reverse complement strand
TAAAACTTCTTTCGAAGTTTGTACTCATTTGACTCTAATAAATCTATGATTTATTTTAAGTCTTAATGAATCGACTGGTTTTATGGTTACTATTTTATTTTCAAAGTTCATTTGTTATCAGCACTATTTGCTGCTGACTCGTATAATATTACAACATAATAAAATATAAATCAATAGCCTTTTTACTTTTTATTTATTTTTTTTAATTTCTACCATTTCTTAGTGTTCTGTAACCTGGATATTTCTATGTTTTCTACTATCCTTATGATTTTACTAACCTACCTAATTTACACTACGCTACTTTACGAGTAAATTATTACATTAAATCTTTTAGACTCATTGTTTTTACAAGTTTCTAGAACACAGGTAGATTTACACTTTTTTATAGTATGCTCATCCATTTATTTATATTGATGAAACTTTAATTAATAATTTGCTTAATTTCACTTATACTTTAAGTTTACCATGTACATTTAATTATACTATTGGCTTTACAGATTCATAGTAAGTTGCTTTTGCCTTTACTGACACAATCTCTTGCTCTGGATATCTAAAGGCTGTTAATTTTCCTCCATAAACACAACCTGTATCAATATTGATTGTGTAGTTGCTGACTTTAGCTTCTGCTCTTGGCGTATGTCCATAGACCACCAATGCTTTTCCTTTATAGTCTTTACTCCAATCTAATCTCTCTGGAAATCCATGTTCATCCAACTTACCTGTTGTTTCTCCAAACATAGCTAAATCTCTTATAACCTTCGATTCTCTACCATGAAATTTTTCTTTTAAACCCGCATGGGAAACTACTAATCTGCCTTCATCAAAAACATAGTGACTTACCAATCCATCTAAGAAATCTTGTACTTTCATTATAAATGTTGGCGACTCCTTATCAAGCTGCTCTAATGTCATCTCCAATCCATGAATCACCTTTACATTAGCACCATGTAGTTTTCGTTGTAATTTGCTATCATGATTACCAATGACAACATAGGCCGTTCCCTCTTCCACCATATTCATTACAAGTTTCAACACCTCTACTATTTTAGGTCCTCTATCTACAAGGTCTCCACAAAATACAGCTATTCTCCCTGATTTAGCATGTACTTGATGCTGCTTGGCATCCACTTCATAACCTAATTTTTCTAACAACTCACAAAGTTCATCATAACAGCCATGAACATCCCCAATTATATCAAAGGGCCCCTTTATCTCTCTTTTGTTATTACTGAGTTTGATACGTTTAATTACTACATCTTCAAACCCACCTTGCATATTAATCTCATATACTTGTTTAAATCCTTTTTTCTTGAGTTTTTCCTCCCACTGTCCTCTCATGTGATTTTCTTCATCTCTCTTTTGTTTCGTTATAAAAATACCTACAGAAAGAACATGTTGCTTTTTACTTAATTCTATTACCTTCTTATAACCATTCTCATCTTTAGAAGACAAATGTATAACAGCTAACTGGCCTGCCTTAAGTCTTTTCTCAGCCTTCTTTTCTTCTTCTATACTAAAAATCTCCTCTTGCTTAAAGTTCTTCTTTAAGAAACTTTTTTTATCCCTTAAATCGTCACCTATGATAGCAACGACAGATAACTCTGGTACATGTATTTCCATCTTATTTATGCTCCTATCTATCAACTTACTTTTAATATGTGCAGATTTACTTTGTTTATTGATACCTTTTAATCCATATTACACCATTACTATCAGCATACTATTTGTAAAAATTTCTCTCTAAACCTAAATTACTCTCAGTTCAGAGGAGAATCAGTAGAATCGCATAATTTACCTTTTAACTGCTTATTCTAAAAATAAATTATAAAGGAGGCACTTATGAAAGCTATTGTATATAAAGGTATTAATCATGTCGAAGTTGAAAAGGTAGAAGACCCTAAAATTGAAAAATCAGATGATATTATTGTCCGTGTCACTTCTACTGCCATCTGTGGTTCCGACTTGCATCTTGTTCATGGACTTGTTCCTCATACCCCTCATGGGTTTATTTTAGGCCATGAAACCATGGGAATCGTAGAAGAAGCCGGTAAAGATGTGACAAAAGTCAAAAAAGGAGACCGTGTCATTGTGCCATTTCCTGTATCTTGTGGCGACTGTTTCTTCTGTAACCACGGCTTATATAGCCAATGTGATAACTCCAATCCAAACGGTGAAGTAGGTGGACTATTAGGTTATAGTAATACCTATGGTGGTTATCCAGGTGGACAAGCACAATATCTCCGTGTTCCTTATGCTAATGTAGGACCAGTAGTTGTTCCTGATGAATTAACAGATGAACAAGTTTTATTTTGCACTGATATTCTTCCAACCTCTTACTGGGGTGTTGAAATCAGCGAGATGAAACCTGGCGATACAGTTGTCGTTTTAGGCTGTGGACCAGTAGGACTACTTACTTGTAAATGGGCACTATATAATGGGGCCAAACGTGTCATTGCTGTTGACCGTGTGGGCTATAGACTTGAGCATGCCAAAAAATATAAAGGTGTTGAAGTTCTTAACTTTGAAGAATATGATAATGTAGGTGAGCATATCAAAGAAATCACCCATGGCGGCGCTGATGTAGTCATTGACTGCGTTGGTCTAGATGGCAAGATGTCTACCGTTGAGAAAATAGAAACTGCCCTTAAACTTCAAGCCGGTTCTAAATCTGCTATAGAAATCGCCACACAAGCTGTTCGTAAATGTGGTACCGTTGTCTTTGTAGGTGTCTATGGCAAACGTTATAATAATTTTCCTCTTGGTGATTTCTTCTCTAGAAATATTACACTTAAAATGGGCCAATGCCCTGCTCAATCCTATACGGATAAAATACTAGACTTAATCCGTCATCATAAATTTGATGCCACAGACATTATTACCCACACCCTCACTCTTGATGAAGGTCGTCATGCTTACTCAATCTTTGATAAAAAAGAAGATAATTGTATCAAAGTCATCTTAAAACCATAACCTATTATCTATTATTTATAAATCAATAATCAGTATTTTTATTAATATACTATAAAGACACTACCCTAAACACTGACCTTATGCATAATAAAAGAGCATAATCAACAATCCTAAGTATGATTGTTAATTATGCTCTTATTTCATTCCTCTCAAAAATAGATTCTTTTAATATTATTATAAAGTATTTTCCTTACTTAATAAAAGCTGCTTCTCTCGCATAGTTTTGCATGATGTTCATCTCTTCATCTGTAAATCCAAGCTGAGTTTTTAAAATCTCAATTTCTTTATGAATGTTGGTATTTGAAACTGTCATATTATCTGAGTTAAAAGTTACTTTTACCCCTACATCAAATAGCTTCTTAATAGGATGTTCTTTAAGACTTGATACTAACTTTGTGTGATAGTTGCTTGTTACACAAATTTCTAAAGTAATATCTTTCTCAATAAGTTCTTTGATAAGTGTCTCATCTTCTAAAGCTAATACCCCATGACCGATACGCTTAGCACCATAGGCTAAGGCTTTTCTCATACTTTCTGGTCCTGGTACTTCACCAATAGCTTCTCCTGCATGGATGGTCACTGGAAGTCCATAGGCTTTAGCTTTTTCAAAAACAGGTTCAAACATGGCTGTTGGGAATAATGACTCTGCCCCAGCTAAGTCTATGGCGCATACTACATCTCCCATATGCTTCTTAGCCACTTCTACTGTTTCTAAGTTTTTCTCTTCTATATTATCCCCACGCATACAGCATAAGATAAGTCCACAACGAATAGCTGGATACATTTCCATTCCTCTTTTAGCACCTTTTATAGCTGCTGCTACCACTTGATCTTGTGTTAAGCCTTTAGCTGTAGAGAATTGAGGTGCAAAGCGAATCTCTGCATAGGTCACGCCTAATTTATGTAGGTCTTCTACAAGTTCAAAAGTAACTCTTTCTACTGCACTCTCTGTTTGAATGAGCATAATCGGTAAATCGAAACGTTTCAAACATTCATGTAGCGTCTTACAATCTTCTGGTACTTCCATAAGATTTCTAAGTTCACCAACATCCTCTGTTGGTAATACGATTTTTTGCTCTCTTGCTAAATCAAGGGCTGTCTCTACTCTTAACGAGCCGTCCAAATGTAAATGTAATTCTATCATCGCTATTTCTCCTGCATTAATCTTTGTTTTTTAAGTTTCTGCTGATGTTTATGACTACAATAGTAAGTATACGCAATCGTAATCATAAGATATGGCATCATTTGTACAAATTGTAATGGAATAGCTGTGCCTTGCAAATAATTTGATAAACTCTCACAGAATCCAAAGAGCAGTGAAGTAAAGAAACCTACAATAGCATTCCCTGCTGCTATAGCTTGTGTCGCTAAGGCAATATAACCTCTACCTGCTGTCATTCCTGATGAGAATAACCCTACATATCCCATAGATAAGAAGGCTCCACCCATACCAGCTAAAATCCCACTTAAGCTTAATGCAATATATTTAATCTTCTTAATTGAAACGCCTACAGACTCCATAGCTTCTGGTGATTCACCTACTGCACGAATGTGCATACCAAGTCTTGTATATTTAAACATTGCCCATACTACTACTACTAAGATCAGTGCCATATAAGTGAGCACATGATGTCCTGATAAAATCTGTCCTACTACTGGTATATCTTCAATGATTGGAAGATGGATACTAGGTAATTTTAAAGATGGAAGCGATGTAGATGCTCCTTTTTCTCCTGTAATCAGATAAAGGAAAAAGATTGTTCCTCCCGAAGCAAACGTATTTAGGGCAATCCCCGAAATAATAATATTAGATTTTAATTTAAGCGCAAAGTACGCTAGAATGTTACTCATTATAAATCCAGTAAGGATTGCACCTAAAAGACCTATCCATGCACTTTGTGTAAAGGCACTTACCACTACCCCTGTAAAAGCTGACATCAGCATAGTACCTTCTAAAGCAATATTACTTGAACCTGATCTAGAGGCGATAATCGCTCCTAATGTTGTTAGTAGTACTGGCGTGGCACTACGGAACATGGCAAAATAAAATTCAGGAAGTGTGAGCGTGTTTAAAATGTCTAATAATAATTCCATGGTCTATTCTCCCTCCTATTGGCCATAACTGCTTAATGCTTTTTTAGATTCTTGCCTTTGTTTAACAGCAGCAAGGAAACGTTCTGCTGTGATAAATAAGATTAAAACAGCTTGTACAATGGCTACAAGTTCATTTTGTACATCTGATCTTCTAGACATTAAGTCTGC
>JAGAVZ010000057.1 GCA_017941635.1 Cellulosilyticum sp. | reverse complement strand
TTATAAGGTGGTACATTGACTACTATATACTCCGATGCTGGCATAATGGTTGTTTCTAATTCTTCATATATTGGGTAGTTCTCCCTATATGGCGTTTCGAATCCTAGTGTTAATGTATCAAACTTTTGCCCTTGATAAATATGAGTTAAGTAAGCCCCACCAATTGGATGATTGTTACGTCTGTGATGCAACTGTTCATAAAGATTAGCCCTTTTACACTCTACGTAAAAATTGTGTGGAAATATCCCCTCTTGATTCCGTCTAATACTATGCCAAAGTGTAGTAGGTTTATTCCAAAAGCTGACTTTAGGTTTTGGTAATTCTAGCTGACTCCTACGAGCAGTTTCATGAGATGTCTCTTCAATGACTTCAAGTAATAATTGTTTCATCTCTTCTTTTTTCCAAATATGTTCCTTACGAAATACATAAGGTGTCACACCAAATGCCTTTTTGAAGGCTCTCGTAAAGCTTTCCTGTGTGCTAAATCCATTCTTCTGTGCAATCTCTATAATAGGAAGCTTTGTATACCTTAAATCCATAACTGCCTGAGCCATTTTCTTGTTGTATATGTATTCGCCAATATTCATATCCGTTTTAGACATAAAGATTCGATTCATTTGCTTGATTGAATAGCCACTGTTCTCTGCTACACGCTTACAATCAATATCTTCCAATCTCCTACTAATTAACTGCTGAGTCTCATTAACAATGTCTTTGTGCATACTTCCTCCTTCTTTCATCTTAACTTAAAGGTAACTTTAAATCTTGATATTTTGGGACATTATAGTAGCTCACTTTCATCGGTTATAAAGGAAAAGGTGGCCAGTACCGCCCATCTAAAATGTGGTACTGCCACCTCTATAACATCCTAATAATACAATGCATTGAATCTAACAAATCCCTTTATTAGAATCATTGCCAGACACAACCTGACATCCAATCACACAATCATAATCTAGTAAGAAGTTCTCTGCTGCTTTCTTCATACGTACAGTGGCATAACCCTCTTCCTTAAAAAATCCAATTTCTAACCAAAAATTAGCTTGATAATCTCCTAATAAATAAGTACGAAGTAATAGCTGGTGCTCTGTTTCCATTGTTGCCATTGTCATTGCCTGTACTTTAGTTGATGTACATTCTTTAGGCAATGCCCTAGTATCTTCAAATATATAAGGTATGTATTCTTTAAAAGAAAATGGTATGGTATATGTTTCATCACGCTTCTCATATCTTAAAGTTCCAGTAAGAGTCTTGGCATCTACATTAATGAGAAGACTCGTCATACCTTGTGCATTTTCTTGGCAATTGAGAGTTATTCCCTCTTTGCACATTTTCTGATAGAGGCTACTACTTTCTAATGGCTTATTCATTCTCTTTAATTTCATATTCTGAGAGATACTCAGTTCTTGCAAATTAATTGGTAAGTTTTCATCTTCCTTTGCTTTTTCTACATAAGGGAAGATTGTATCATAAAAGCTATCATATAAGGTTTGCAATCCTGAGCCAGTCCCTTGTGTATCTCCTGTTGTTACTAATATAAAATCATATTCAGGGAAACAAAGAGCAAGCTGAGCCCCCATGCCATATAGACAAAAGCCTTTGTTGTCTCTTGATTGCCAAACATAATATCCATAACCAAATTGCTCATCTTGTAATGGTTGCACCCTTGTGCTGATTTGCTTTGACGTTGCTTTCCTTAAGTAATCTTCAGGATAAAGTTGCTCTCCATCTACATATCCATAGTGTGCACATAGATAAGCAATCTTTGCCATGTCCTCTGTGGTACACGACATGCCACTACCACCTTGTTCAATGCCATATGGATCTTCTAATATGTATGCCTCTTTAGAAATACCTAGTTTATCAAAACATTTTTCTCTTAGATAAGTGAGCATACTTTTCCCTGTCAATTTCTCCACTAATGCAGATAACACATGCACTGCGGAAGTATCATAATGGAAGACACATCCTGGCTCATGGGTTGGTTTCACATGAAAGAAAGACTCTACCCAATCTCCATCATAGCGTTTATATGTCGTAGACTGATGCGCAGTTGCCATCTTGAGCATATCTTCAATACGTATGTTCTGAATTCTTTTATCCACTTGATTAGGTAATTTTTCAGGAAAATACTCACATATTTTATCACTTAATTGGATTTTCCCTTCCTCTATAAGTAATCCAATAGCTAAAGATGTAACAGTCTTCGTTATTGAATAGATACGATGTGTTGAATCCTTTTGATAAGGTGCATAATATGCTTCTACTAAAACCGTATCCCCACGAAGCATCATCACACTATGTAAATTTATATTTTTTTCCTGTATTTTATTAAAGAACTGCTTGATAGCACTACTTGGAATTCCCCCTGCTTCTGATGTATTTGCGTATTTAAATTCCATTATCTCACCCCATGCCTATATATTTCAAGTATTTATTGAATAATAAACTGTTGTACAAATATTATATCATATTTCTACCTATCTAAAAAAACACCTTAACTCTTTCTACCACTTTATATTGTATATCCTTTAAAAATTATGCCATTCTCCAAAAGAATTATCACTTTGTATAATTGCATAAGCTCCACATGCAATGCTATAGTCACAATCATCACTGCTACATTGGAATTCAACATTCTCTAATCCTATATTTAAATATTCTCCATAAATATTGCCAACTAGTTTGCTAATGTCTATCATTGGAAAATATTCTTTCACTAGTTGTTCAAAATCTACTTTTTCTACTGTTCCATTGTTTGGTATATCATAATAATACTCATCAATTCCTTTATTTATTATTTGCACAATTTCCCGTGTATAAATAGCACCTTCTAAATCCGCTTTATCTACTTTTGGCATTTTCTCTGGAATCAAAAATTCTGGAGTTCCCTCTTTTTGTTCCCAAAAATGATGTCCTTGTATTCTTCAAAAAACTCCTCCCTGTCAAACAATATGTTTATCATATGTAATTTCAATTGGCTCAGCTTTTAAATTTCTCTTGCTTCTACTTTTATTCCTTATCTTTTCATCTTCCAATTTCATCCCTACTCCTCCATATATCCCATTTTTCCTATTACATACCCATATTTTACACCTAGATAATCTAACTGTTCAATTTTAAAAGCCATTTCCTTTCAAACTTTATCTCTCTCCCTAAATATGCTACATTAATGATATCAATCTATCACATTTCTTTGCATCTCGGTTACCCTTTTCTGCATCTTGGTTATGACTTTCTTGTTTTCCCTATTTAAAAATTTTATACTGGAGGCGTATTCAATGCGTGTAAGATTAGAAGAAGACCTCTCTCAAGCAGAGTTAGAGGTTTTAATTAGATACTCCCATTTCAATCAAACTGTTCAAAAGCTCAAAACCCTCATTGCCTCTGTTGATCGAACCATTGCCTGTTCTTTTAAAGGGCACCAGCTTAGAATCAATGCTTCTGATATTTATTACATAGAAAGCGTGGATAAACGTAGTTTTATTTATGGTGAAAATACCGTTTATGAATCTCCATTACGTTTATATCAGCTCCTAGAAGAACTTTCAGATGTTGGCTTTGTGCAAGTCAGTAAGTCTTGTATCGTCAATATTAATGTACTGGTATGTATCAAACCACTTCTCAACAGCCGTTTAGAAGCAACTTTGCGTAATGGAGAATGTATTTATGTGACACGTAAATATGTACCTATCATTCGAAAAAAATTGGAAAGGTGGTAAATAGTTATGAAGCATAAAATTAGGCTTTGCCTAGCAACTACAGGACTTACCTTACTTCTCTTAAGCGTGATTGCTTCTTTTTATCATGCACAATTTCTATGTTTGAGTACTGTTTATGAAGTATTTCTTACCACTATTGTGATTTACATAGGCCTTGCTTTACTAGAACACTTTGAAAGCCCTTATTATCTCATAGAAATACTTTTAGAAATAAGCTATATCGAAGTCATTTTAATTCTATTTGGCTTTATGTTTAACTGGTATCGTAGTTTACCTTTAGGGCTTCTTATTTTATTAGGCTTTTTGGTTTATGTGATAGGTTGCTCTATTGATTTGATAAGAACAAACCATCATCTTGCTTATATTAATTCCAAACTCAAAACACATCAGAAACTAAATGATTAATCACTTACTCTTATGTAAAAACAACCTCTCTTTAAGAAAGGAGTCCTTTGATGAAACCTATTTTAAGTGCAAATGGTATTAACAAAGTATTTAATAATGGCGAAAACGTTTTAAAGGGTATTAGCTTAGAAATCACGCCAAATTCCTTTACTGTTCTTTTAGGTCCTAGTGGCTGTGGGAAAACAACTCTGCTTAACATCCTATCTGGTTTGTTAAAGCCAAGCTCTGGTAAGGTATTTTGGGGCAAGCAAGAAATCACATCATGCTCGCCTAATCAATTAGCTGACTTAAAACGCACACATATTGGCAATATATTTCAAAACTATTTACTCCTTAATAACCTGACTGTAAGAGAAAATATTGAAATCGGTATGGCTCCTTCTAGTTCTTCTTTGCCATTTAACCAGTTAACCAAACTCCTAGAAATTGATCATTTACTTGATAAATTTCCTGCTCAACTTTCAGGTGGGCAGCAACAACGCGTTGCCATTGCACGTGCTGTCATCAAAAAACCTGATTTACTCTTTTGCGATGAAGCTACTGGTGCCTTAGATGAAGCTAATAGCAAGAAAGTCGTAGCACTTTTACAAGACTTAAAAAACACCTTTGGTCTGACGATTCTATTTGTTACCCATAACTTACAAATTGCCGAAACAGCTGATCGTGTTATCACCCTAAAGGACGGCTTAATTGAGCAAGACTATATGAACCGAAATCCAATCTCTTCTTATGATATGAAGTGGGGGTAGGACAATGAAACTTTTAAAGAAACAACTTTTTACCCAGCTTTTTAAAGATAAAATTTTTATTGTCCTTATGTTTCTCTTAACGATTTTTACTTCCTTTATGTACTTCTTTGTTCACTTCTCTATTGATGGCAATATGAAGAACTTAAATGCACTCCCTACTCTAAGCGAGCAGCAACTTGCCTATCAAAATGCACTAACATCTAATACCTCACTCGCTCGTAGTTTCTTATTGGCATCTATTCCTTTAACAGGCTTTGTCTTTTATATGTTCTTCTCCAGATTTCTAAAGAAAAATAGTAAACAAATTGGTTGTCTAAAAGCCTTAGGTTTTAAAGATTGCACGATTCATCTTGCTCTTATTCAATTTTCTTTATACCTTTCTCTTTTAGGTAGCATCACAGCTTTAGTCCTTGGTTATTTTGCATCTGATCTCTTATTACAAGCCAATATGCGTTCTTATAGCGTAACGCATTTAGTAAAAAGTATTCATCTATATACCTTTTTGATTGGTAGTATCATGCCCACAGCTATTTTCTGCTGGATTACTGCCTTAACTTATTATGCGACTAAGAAAATTGAAGTGGCTTATCTACTTTCACCTAGAACAGATACCTGTACTTATCCTGCTGTTTTACGCTTGGCACATCAAATAGCCACTTTCTTACCTATAAAAAATAAGCTTTCTACTCGCCTTGCCCTTAGAAAACCTATTGCACTATTTCTAATATTAGTGGCTGTTACTACTGTTTCCATTATGTTTACTTTAGGTTATTCCCTTAATCTTAGTAGCCAAAAGCTCTATGACTCTCAAACCTTAGGTTATCATTATAAATATGACACAGACTTCGGCAGTCCACATACATTAAAAAGTATCCCTGCAGATAGTATGCCTTATCTCAAGGCTACCGCCCTGCTCAAAATGTCTGATTTAACTTTAGATCAACAAGTAATTAGTTTTGAAAACAATAGTCCATTATTTGATCTTCTAGATAGTAACGGGCATGCGCTATTAGTACCTCGTCCTGGTGAAATCATCATTAGCCCTATGCTACAAGATTTATATAATATTCAATTGGGTGATACACTAACCCTCTCTATTAATAATCGTAGTCAAAATTTTATTGTTTCTCAAATCGCTTTTAATGCCACACTAAATAGCATTTATATTGCACCTTCTGATTTAGAAAGTTTACTTTCACTCCCTAGCCAATCCTATACGGGCATTTGGAGTATGACACCTCTTTCTAATGCATACGCCACTACCTCACAATCTCAGCGTCTTTTAGCTTTAGAGAAAAACTCTGTTTCTAATCAAACAAGTGCCCTTATTAATCAGGTTGTTGCTTGTTTAATCGGATGTATTCTTCTCTTTTTAGCACTGTTATTAAACTTTCAAGATTACACAAGAGATATGCTCATACTCAACCTCATGGGTTATCCATCCTCTGAAATTCGCAAAACGCTTATTGACCTATATAAACCTATTCTATGGCTCTTTTTCCTTCTGACACTATGGCCAAGTATACAGATTGTAAAAAGTATTTTAAAATCGCTTTCTTTACAAACTGGTGATTACTTTGCCTTTCAGACTAATGGATTTGTGATCATCGGAATCTTTATTATCTTAAATATCATTTATATGCTCGTCCAAGTTAGTTTTAATGTTGGTATCAAAAAAATTATTAAAACGGATACACTTTATACTTATACCAGTAATGAATAAATCAAAAGACCAATAACTCCCGTTTAGTTATTGGTCTTTTTTATTTTTAACCTAATGTACAAAGTAATTAACAATCCTTCCCTCTCTAAATCATTCATACTCTTCATGTTTCTACAAATACTATCCCTAAGAGATATTATAGAAATCAATTGACTTAAATTAGGGGGATTCATATGGCTAAAAAACCTAGATATTTCGTTATTGTGGCACACTGTTTACTCAATCCATCTACCAGAGTTCATCTTTTAGGACGGCGTTATATTGTGGCTGAGAAAATATGTGATTTCTTTTTAAGTAAGCATATTAGTATCATTCAACTTCCTTGCCCTGAATTTACAGCGATGGGTTATTGGAGAAATCCTCAAGGCAGGCAACAATAAAATAATGTCTTTTTTAGAAAACACTGTAAGGCTGAACTTGAGCGATACGTAGATATGATTTTAGAGCTTAAAAATAATGATAATACACCACTTTGCTTTATTGGTATTCAAGGTAGTCCTACTTGTAGCATTTACTGGGGCAAGCACAAAATGAATAAGTATAAAACAGAATCTATGATGGAAGATACACATGCTACATCCTGCGAAACAGTATATGGCGTAATGACTGAAGTATTAGATGAAATGCTTCGTGAACACCAAATTGAGCTTCCTTATCTAGAAGCACCTGTAAAAGAATGCCTTCGTTCTGAGCGTTCTATTCGATTTTTTAAGCAACTCTATGATTTATTAGATATTCCAGAGGCTTATAGACATATAGATGAACTGCTCGATCTTAATAAAAATGAGGATGATACTTCTTCCTGTGAATCTGAATCAGAAACAGACTAATATAAACTTACTCCCTCATATAATGGCCCATTAAAGTAATCTAAAAACGTTATCACTTTGGTCAAATAAAGGAAATTTATAATTTCATGCTTTTGAATAAGTGAACCCTCAATACCACATACTAAGAAAAAATGAAAATAGATGATATGATTATGTTTGGCAAGAAACATTCTAATGATTTAATGAATGATTTAAATGATTTATTAAAAGCAGAAGGTGACTTTGTACAAGAGTTAACTGATGTTGCAACAAAAGCTGCTGGATTCCATGCACGCCTTGAATCTATCGAAAAAGCACTTGAAGCTAATCCTTCTGCCTACAGTTCTAAAGAGGCTGATGGTCTTGTCAAAAAAGCAGAATCCAAATATTCAAATGAACTAGAAAATAATATGAAAGAACAAGCAAACAATGACTTAAGAACTTTCTAGAAACAATAAAAAGTTCTGTCGCTAATATAGACAAATAAATAATACTAAATTCATTTATACAAAAGCCCTATGAACTAGTTTTTAATCACTAGTTCATAGGGCTTTATTTACTCTAAATTATTGACAGATTTCCTTATAATTAAAGTTTTTACCAGCCATTCTCTTTTGTCTGAGTTCTGCTGATATTGATAAAAGTAAGTCTGATGAAGAGTTAAGTGCTGTCTCAACAGAGTCTTGTATTACACCAATAATGAATCCAACACTAACAACTTGATAAGCTACTGTATCTGGAATACCAAATAATGAACAAGCAAGTGGAATAAGTAATAATGAACCACCTGCTACACCTGATGCGCCACAAGCAGAAACAGTTGCAAGAAGGCTTAGAATAAGTGCTGTTGGTAAATCTACTGCTATTCCAAGCGTATGTGCTGTAGCCATTGTCATAACTGTGATTGTAATGGCTGCTCCATCCATATTGATTGTAGAACCAAGTGGAATGGTTACTGAATATGTATCTTTGTCTAATCCAATTTCTTCACATACTTTCATATTAACTGGAATATTAGCAGCTGAACTTCTAGTAAAGAAGGCTGTTACTGCACTTCTCTTTAAGCATTTGAAAATAAGTGGATATGGATTCTGACGAACACACCAATATACAAGAATTGGATTTGTCACAAAGAAAATAAATAACATTGTACCTACAAGAAGAAGTAAAAGCTTACCATAAGATGTAAAGATAGATAATCCATTTTGTGAAACTGTATTAAATACGATTCCTAGAATTCCAAATGGTGCAAGTTCAATAATCCAAGTTACAACTTTAGATAAACTTGTTGCCACATCTGATAACATCACTTTCGTATTTTCAGATGCTGCTTTTAATGCAATACCAATTAAACATGCCCATGTCAAAATACCAATATAGTTTGCATTTGCAATTGAAGATATTGGATTAGCAACAATGTTCATGAGTAAATTTCCTAACACTTCTGCAATTCCTTGAGGTGCTGCTGTATCAGTTACTGCTTCTGGAAGAACCATTTTCACTTTAAAAATCATACTTGCCACTACTGCCAATATAGAAGCAATTAATGTTGAAAGCATATATAAAATAATAACTGTACGTATAACACCACCATGTGATGCGCCTCCCTTACAAAGAGCACTCACTACTAAGAAGAATACAAGTAAAGGTGCAATTGCTTTTAATGCACCAACAAATATGTCTCCTAAAATTCCAAGTGCCGTCATTTGTGGAAGTAAACACCCCACTATTGCTCCCACAATCATGCCGGCAAGAATTCTTAGAACCAAACTAATAGATGTCCATTTTTCATATATCTTTTTCATCCTTATCTCATCCCCTCATGTTTTATAGTATGTTTATTAGATATATGCCTATAATCTTAACACAACTTTTATATATAGTTCAATTCTAAAAATTCAAATTTATTAAGCATTCATTTTTTAATCATTCTAAAACCATTGGTTCTCGTTTGCTATCCTTTTATCCCTATCTAATTCTGATTTGAGGTCACAGCCAATAGTTTAACTGCCTCATCTATCTCTCTTGCACACTCTAATAATTTATTAATATCTTCTTTATTTTTCACAGCATACTGTGCAACCAATTTAGCTTTTTCTTCTTGAGCATCTACACAACTTAAGATAGTATTATTCTTTTCAACCAATCCTACTGCATATTGTTTATGCTGATTAGATATATCATTTACCTTTAATAACTCATCTAATGCCCCTTTAATCTTGAAGGTCACACTTTCAATATCTCCTACGATATTAGATATTGATTCATTCTGCTTTTCAACTTCATCAACACTTACTTCAACTTTTTCTTTAACTGTATACATTGCATTATGTATATTTTCAATAATACTATCTATACCTTTTACAGTATCGGCTGTACTCTGTGCCATTTCTTGTACTCTATTTGCTACTACTGAGAAACCTTTTCCTACTTCCCCTGCTCTTGATGCTTCAATTAAAGCATTCAATGCAAGTATCTTAGTTTCATCTGATATGTTCTTTATTGCTATTGCAATATTATTAATCTGCCCTATACTAAACTCTAATTTTTCTGTAACATCCAATACTTCTGTTGTACTAGTAATCACATCCTGTCCAGACTTCTGAATTTCTTCTAACACCATAGTACTATTTGTAATAGTATCTACAATATGATTATATTGGCCACATACGCCCTCAATACTTATTGCTACTTTATTAGCATTTTCAGATACATGATCAATACTTTTATGACTCTCATCTACAACACATGCTATTTGCGATGTAGCATCCAACATATTATTACTTGCTTCAACTATTGATTCAATCAGTACATTATTTGAATTTGTAATATCTACTAAACCATTAGACATTTGATCTAACTTAGGAATCATTTTATTGACATTGTTTAATGTCACCTTCAATTTATCTACAGAATCATTAGCTATCATATTTCCTATGTTGGCCAATGTATTAATAGAGCAAGGCGGCGTCGCAAAATGCGATACCGCCTTTTTTACTTTTATTACTACTTTCTCCTTTTAATATGGCTCATTATAATCCCACTTGTTGGAAGTGTTGGCATATCTGATAGACTATAGCTTAAATCTTGTGGTGGAAGTTCATAACTTATTTTATTGACGAATACATCTAGAGCAATATTCATCATAGCCATTGTAATATTTTCACCTATGCAACGATGTCCCTTCATACTTCCTCCTCCTTGTGGCATAAAATTATAACGATTTTTCTTCTCTTTTTTATAACGATTCGGATTAAATGTATAGGGTTCCTTCCATAAACGCGCGTCGTGATTTGTTCCATATAAATCTAATAAAACAAGCG
>JAGAVZ010000003.1 GCA_017941635.1 Cellulosilyticum sp. | reverse complement strand
GGCTTCTGAAATTTGAGTTAGATTTTTTCCAAACTGATTCACTTCAAGAATTTTATCTTCGGTGTCCGTCATCAACTTACTAATAGATTTTAGTCCTTCTGCTTGATTCATAATCCCAGCTGTCATTTCTTGCATAGCACTTCTTTCTATTCAATTAATGAGCTCGTTTTATTGCTCCAACATTTGTTGTAACGCCTGACTAGATTCTTTAATATTCATCATAGATAAACTTATCTGATTAATATTAGAGTTATTTCTTTCTACAATTTCCATTAAGCTCTGTGTTGCGCTTGCTTGCTCTTCTGATATTGTCGTAATTTCTTCAACTTCACTTGTTACATTTGAAACAATTTGACTCACATCATTAATCTGGCTAAATTGCTCTATTAAATTCATATCAATATTTTTAAAGGCTTCTTGTATACCTTCAAAACTCTTCTCAACTTTTGCAATTAAGACTTCACCTTGTTTCGTAATAGCATTTTCATTGGTAGCTTCCGTTAATACAAACTTTGTCTTTTCTTTTACTTCACCTATTACTATGTCAATTTCACTGACAGTCCTTGCACTTTGCTCCGCTAATTTTCTAATCTCCTCAGCTACTACTGAAAAACCTCGGCCTGCTTCCCCAGCTCGACTTGCCTCTATTGATGCATTTAAGGCTAATAAATTCGTTTGCTCTGCAATTTGTGTAATGCCTAATAAAAACTGATTAATCGCTTCTATATGCTTACTTAATTCTTGAATTGTGTTAAATGTTTTTTCTGAAGCTACACTAATCATTCTCATCTGATCAGTCATTTGATGAATATCTTGATTTCCTTCAATGACAGCACGATTGCTTTCCTTTGCAATATCATTTAAGTTCTCTCCTAATTGATTCACCCTAGAAACTTTATGCTTAGTATCAACCATCATAGAACTAATCTTCGTTAAACTTTCTGTTTGGCTTACAATTCCTGCTGTTATTTCTTCCATAGATTTTTTGATGACATTGCTATTTTCTTCTACAATATGAATAGATTCATTATTCATTAAAATATTTTGTTCTAATTCTAATGTATTTCCTTTTACAACATTCATTGTTCCTTCTAGTTGTGTCAGAAGATGAGTTACCTTATCCTTTTCTACTTCACTTAACTCAATAAATTTTCTTCCCCATTGGGTAATAAAAAGCAATAATACTGGTGCAAAAATCAATATTGACTGACTAATAATATACATTTCTAAACCAATTGCACCTTTTCTCCAACTCATAAATTCAATGATACTCAGGATGATACCTGTTACAATAGGTAATTTACTATCAAAATAAATAGATGTTCCAATAAGCAAAAATAGACCTAATGCACAACCTGACAATGGATTTTCTAGCATTACACATATAATGATTATCCCAAGCAACATCGTAAGAATGACTCTAGCTACCTCTAACTTATCTTTTCTATGTAAAACAACCACTACCGGTAATAACATAATTGTAACGATAAGCGGAATAAAGGTTGTAATAATATTCATTGCTAATAAAAGTGGCATGCTTATAAAATTACAACACATAACTAAAATCATTGCCTTATTAATTTTCTTTTGATATGCTCTTAACATGATGCTTTCTGCCCTTTCTCTCTAGCTTATTTTATTATATCAATATTTCTAAAACATACTTTATAACAATTATCAAGTATTCTTCTAAATACTCCCTGTATTATAAAAAAGCTACGAAAAAGAAGTTCTTCTTCACCTCTTTACCGTAGCTGTCTACTTATCATCCATTCCTCAAGTATATTTTTTACTTCTTTATTTAACTATTTTTATCTAATGTATCTTTTAATTCTTGGCTAGACTCCATAATATTCTTCATAACATAAACAATCTGTTCAATATTGTTGTTATTTTCTTCTACAATAGCTTGTAAATTTTCTGTTGATTGAATATGCTCTCTTGAAATAGTAGCAATACTTTCTATTTCATGTGTTACTTCTGAGATATGTTTTGACATATAATCAATTTGGTTTGATTGTCCTTCTAAGGTATAATCAATATTTTTAAATACACTTTGAATATCTTCAAAACTTTCCTCTACTTTCTTAATTAATTGTTCACCTTCTCTTGTTGCTTTATTTTCTATTTCTGCTTCAGTTAGAACAAGACTTGTTTTCTCTTTAATATCTCTCATAACTGTATAAATCTCATCTACTGTCTTACCACTTTGTTCTGCCAATTTTCTTATTTCTTCTGCTACTACTGAAAATCCTCTTCCTGCTTCTCCTGCTCTACTTGCCTCAATCGATGCATTAAGTGCTAAAAGGTTCGTTTGATCCGCAATCTGAATAATACCTTCTAAGAAAGTACTGATTGCTTCAATGTTCTCACTTAATTTTTGAATCGTATTAAATGTTTTTTCTGATGCCTGATTAATAGTATTCATTTGATTAGACATATGGTATATATTTTCTTTTCCATCTAAAACGGTTCTACTAGCTTCTTGTGCAAAGCCATTTAAACGCTCACTTAAACGATTCACTTCTATCATTCCATTTTCTGTTTTATTCATCATATCATTTATTGTGTCTAAACTTTCAGTTTGAGTCATAATATTTACTTTCATTTCTTTCATAGAATTTCCTATGAAATGACTTGTTTGCTCTGTTAGATGAATATGCTCATTACCTTCTTGGATATTGTTTTCTAGTCTTTGTGTATTTTTCCCTATAATATCTACGTTTTCTTGTACTTGTACTAATAATTCCTCAACTCTACTTTTTTCAATTTGACTATTTTCAATAATTTTTCTTGCTTCACTGGTTATAAAATACAGGAGTATTATTGCAAAAACTACACCTATTGAAGCTTGTGCTATTTGAGCTATTTCTAATGTACCACTCATTCCATGAACACTTAAAATTCCAATAGCTATTCCCCCTGATATTAAAATATACTAAGAAACCTTTCTTTTAATCTACTATCTTATTTCTATATTAATTGCTAATTTTATTTTTTAACTTTGCAATTAATGCTATAATAAAAACAACTTATCAGTAAAGGAGTGTATATAATTGGGATAACGAAAGCAAACAATCTACTAGAAGAAATTTTTGCTTCTTCTTCTCGCATGGATAATTACTTTTGTGAACTCATAGGTATGACAAGTGAATCATCCTACAATGATACACTTGCCTTATTTAATCATAAATTAAAAGATGACGGAAAAGGAATCATCCTCTCTGATACCATTCCAAAGCCTAGTGACCCAGCACTAATTAATAGCATTTTGCAAGAGCTTACCAGAATGCGTATCGGAAACTATGTGAATGAAGATATCAATCTAACCGCTTCAGCCGCTTTAAATATGAAGCTTAGACAAGCTTTAGATCAAGTCATTGCACTCGCAATTAAGCAAGAATCCTTTGGAAATGAAACGATTCGTAACAATTTTATTGCTAAACTGATGATTTGGTGCAATCTCTATACAGATGGCCTAGACTTTAATCAAGATACACCACCTAAATGTTTATTTTATGGTCCACTTAAGCGTCATGAGGTCTATTTCTTAATGATTTTATCTCATATTGGTATGGATGTTGTTTATTTTAACCCTACAAATGACAATACTTTAAGAAGTATTGATACATTAGGTGAGTGCCAAGTGATTACCTTAGGTAACCTTTCACCTGTACTTATTCCTTTTGAGGAATGTATTTCTAAAGGGGTTATAGTTGAAAAGGTAACGACCTATGCCAAAAAAGCAACCAATGAGTTAGAGCAAACCCTTTACCAAGATACAGGTATCTATAAACCATGGCAGTTTTCAGATGGTACTACAAGACCGATTATTATGGATTCAGTTATTGAAGATACCTTAACTTATTGGAATGAAGAAGCCAAACTAAGACCAGGTTTTAAAACACAAGGTAAAATAGTTTATACACCTGCTTTCTTTACTAAAATTAATGGCGTTTATAGAGATATCAATGAGTACTACGAACTGGTTCAAAAGCTAAAATCAGCTAAGAACTGTGCTTTCTACCAAACACCACACCTTACTACAGTGGGTACAAGCTTTGGTCAAACCAGAACGATTCAATATCACAATATGCCAGTCCAAAGTAGCTCGCAGAATCTGGCACATTTTAATCAGCAAGACCTCTACTCTTTGGCTTTCTGTTTAAATCCAGACCAGACTATTAAAAGAGATGTCATTAAAGAACATATTCTTTATAAAAAAATGCTTTCTCTTAGAGGAGATGTTCAAGAATTTATCTTAAGTAAATTGGAAGAAACCTTTGCAACAAGCAATCTGGCTTTCTTTAACTTTAATGTAACAGATAAGGAACGTGTACGCCTTATGGCTGCACTCTTTACAGCAGATGACCGTATTATCAATCTCATTGATAGCTACGATTTTACATCTGATGTACCAAAACTTGTGATGTATATTAATTCAAGAGAACCTTTTAACCAAGATGATGCGATGTTACTAGGCCTATTACGTACAATAGGAGTAGATGTTATTTTACTTTCTCCTAATGGTGCCAACAATATTGAGCTTGTGATTTCAGATAAATTTATCAATCATATTAAACTAGATGAATTTGTTCATGATTTACCACTTAAAGCACCTAGTAAAACAGGTAAAAAGGGCTCATTCTTTAGCAAACTCTTTCGTTAAAAATAAAAATATACCTATATAAAGGAGAATCATTATGGGAATTACTTTAAATCCAACACCTAGTTCTGTACCAGAACCAGCCATTACTGTGGAAGAATCAATCTTCGGTGGTGTGAACTTAGAAAAAGCACAAACAACTTCTCTTGCACCAATCCAGGAAGAACAAGTTGTTACTTTCACACAAAACTATAAACAAAAATTACGTCAGCTTCCAGAAGTAGAAGCTTTAACAAGTGAAATTCATGTAGATGACCTCAACACTATCTTAGTATTTGGTCAACCTGCATCAGAAGGGATTTCAAAAGTATCTGATAGCTTACTTGGTACTATGAAAGCAGTCAATGCAGAAGAAGCTGGGGAAATGATTCAACAGCTTACAAAAGTTATGGATAAATTCGATATTAAGGAATTAGAAAATATTAAAGAACCATCAGGTCTTCAAAAGCTTTTCAATCGTGCGAAAAACTCAATCGATGCCCTGTTCCAAAAATATGAAAACATGGGTACAGAAGTTGATAAGATCTATGTGATTCTTAAAAAATATGAAATGCAGATTGAAAATGCAAACAAAAACCTCAAACAAATGTATGATGCTAACATCGCTTACTACCAAGAACTCGAAAAGTACATTGTAGCTGGTGAAATGGGCCTTGAAGAATTAGATACTCAGCTCATTCCTCAATTCGAACAAGAAGCTATGGCAAGTGGTGACCCACTAGCTATGAAAAATGTAGATACACTTCGCCGTACACGTGATATGTTAGAACAACGTGTTTACGACCTTCAAATTGCTGAAAACATTGCCCTTCAAACAATCCCAATGATTCAAGGCATCCAATACAGCAACTTCAACTTAACACGTAAGATTAACTCAGCATTTATCATCACACTTCCAATCTTCAAACAATGCCTTGCTCAAGCTGTTATGCTTAAACGTCAAGAATTACAAGCTAAGAGCTTAAAAGCATTAGATGATAAAACAAACGAATTACTTCTTCGTAATGCACAAAACATGACTGCTCAAACAACAAGCATCGCTCGTATGGCTGGTGGTAGCTCAGTTCAAATGGAAACGCTTGAAAAAACATGGCAAACAATCGTGGATGGTATTGAACAAACTCGTCAAATCGAAGACGAAAACCACCGTCAACGTTTAGAAAACAGCAGAAAACTTGAACATATGAAAGAAAAAATGCTTGTTTCTAAAAGATAGATTAAGTCAAATGCTAAGTATATAAAAGCTTATAAAAAAAGCTCTATAAAGGAAATCACTTGATTCCTCTATAGGGCTTTTTCATCACCTTGTAAATTTTTAAGCTAGAGTACCTCTCCTCTTTCTTATTTATGAAACATTCTTTTCTATAAAGATTTCCATTATTATATTATGTACTACAATTTTTTACGCTTAAATATGCAGACAACATATTTTGTAGTACCTTGTCCCTGAGTTGTTGCAACACTGCTTACTAATTCCCAACCTGCATCCCCAAGTCTATTCAGTTCATTTTGAAATTCATTAACCTCTACTTTACCTCCCCAAAAACCTTTGGTTTCATATGTCATTGTGTAATACTCATATCTTTCCATATCTAGTTCCTCCTGTATCTATTATTTTATGATTATTATAACACATGGTTTTAAATCTGAATTTTTTATTAATTGAATAAATTTTATATAAACACTTTTTCCAAATATATCACCTGTATCATATGAAACCACTTTCTAGTTACATTCTTTAATCAATAAACCCCTGAAACCTTGATGAGTATCTCTTTGTACTCTACAAGATTTCAGGGGTTTTTATTTATTCACCGAATGCTCTCTTTTAAACTTTAAAGGTTAATTCATCATGTTCATCTTCAACTTCGAAGGCATAATCATTACCTGGTAAGATGGCATTGAGTAGAATACCTACGATTGCTGCAATCGCAAGTCCTGATAAGTTGATGACTGTACCTACTACTGTAAATGTGATACCGCCAATTTCATTTAACCCTAATGCACTGACTAAGATAACCGCTGCAATAATAAGGTTTCTACTTTCAGTGAAATCGATACGATTTTCTACTACGTTTCTGATACCAATAGCTGAAATCATCCCATAAAGAATGAGTGATACACCACCAATAATGGCTGTTGGAATAGAGCTAATTAAATTTGCTACTACTGGGAAGAATGATAAGATAATCGCACATACTGCTGCAATTTCCATTACTAATGGGTCATATACTTTTGTTAAGGCCAATACACCTGTATTTTCACCATAAGTTGTATTTGCTGGTCCACCAAATAGTGCTGAAAAGCTTGTTGCTATCCCATCACCAATTAATGTACGATGAAGACCAGGACTAGCAATATAGTTTTTACCTGTTGTTGCACCAATAGCTGAGATATCTCCGATATGTTCCATCATTGTTGCAAGGGCGATTGGTACGATTGTAATAATTGCACTGATATCAAACTTTGCAAATGCACTAGTACTTACTGGAAGTGCTACGATTGCTGATGAACCGAAGCTAGAGAAATCTACTTCTCCCATGAAAATCGCTACAATATAAGATACAACAATACCTAACATAATTGGGATAATTTTAATCATCCCTTTACCC
The DNA here is from genome assembly GCA_017941635.1 of Cellulosilyticum sp. GTDB lineage: Bacteria > Bacillota > Clostridia > Lachnospirales > Cellulosilyticaceae > Cellulosilyticum. Next base: position 12,629 of record JAGAVZ010000003.1, on the reverse strand, counting down.
CAGATATTGCAGATAATAATTACTGCTAAAGCAATAAGTGCAAGTATCCAGTTTTGTTGACAGTTACTAATTGCAGTTGGTGCTAAAATTAAGCCGATTGCGATAATAATTGGTCCTGTTACAACTGGTGGGAAGAAACGCATTACTTTCTTTACACCAAAGAATTTAATGAGTGCTGCTAGTACTACATATACCAGACCTGCTACAAATACACCACCACTTGCATATGGTAACATTTCAACATTTGGCTGTCCATCAATAAGAGGCGCTACTGCGGCATATCCACCTAAGAAAGCAAATGATGATCCTAAGAATGCTGGCACTTTTCTTTTTGTAATAAAATGGAAGAGCAATGTCCCTAACCCTGCCATTAAAAGTGTTGTTGATACACTTAATCCTGTTAATAATGGAACAAGTACCGTCGCTCCAAACATAGCAAAAGTATGTTGTAATCCAAGTAAAAGGATTTTGCCTTTGCTCATACCCTTTACGCTGTAAATTGCATCGTCGTCTTTGATATTTTTGCTTATGACATTTTTGTCATTGACACTTTTGTCATTTTTCACTTCTTTCACCCCACACAAATTATTAACCCAAAACCAAGAAAAACGCTTTTACTTATGTACCAAAAACAGTCTTATCCTTTGTCAGAACAGGACAGTTCTTCATTTATTATTAAATAAAATGTCATTATTTGGTTTCAAATTGTTAATATGATATCGCATATCTTTTTCTCTGTCAATAAAAAATCTTATATTTTAATCCATGCCCAACTCTCTTATATTGATTTCTAAATGTTTGTTATTGTATGTATTTTCAAAGAGCCTCTTTTTATATATATTCTCTCATACAAGCAATATGCGTATTCTATTTTTACTAAAACATAGAATACGCATATTACCACAACTATTTTCTAAATTAAACTTGATAGTTTTGCTCTTGACGCACCTTCTTCTGTGCTGTATACGTTAAACAATTCATCCATTTCCTTTGTTTAAATAAAACAAGTGTGATTATTAGTCTAACAACTTCTTCTAAAGAAAGCATAAAATAAACTTGTTCAATAGGTAATTTAAGTACATATGCCGCTATCAATCCTAAAGGTATCCCTATCCCCCATGTTCCTATACTATCTATAATCAAAGTATAATATGTTTTCCCACCACTTCTTAAAATTCCCCCTTCTGCAACCATATTGAATACTTTTACAGGAATGAATATGGCATAATAATTTAAGAGACGAATGGTCACTTCTCTTACTTCTGTTTCTACATGAAATATTTGACTATAAAATGGCGCAATCACTACAACTAAAAAGCTAAAAACTAAAGCACCAAGAATTCCTAATTTCATAAAACACTTACCACCTTCATAAGCTTCTTCTATCTCACCTGCTCCTAAACGTTTTCCAATCATAATGCCTGTGGCAGTAGCAATTCCAGAAAGTATTCCCATTACAATACTTTGAATAGGCCCTGTTAAGGTCATCGCTGCACAAGATACCGTTCCTAATCGTCCATAAATACTCGCATAAATGTTTTCACCTAATCCCCATAAAAACTCACAAATGACAATCGGATAAATGATGTGCCACGCTTTTCTTACAAAAGTGATTTCCTTTGGTAATGCCCATTTTAATTGGAGCTGACCTGTATGTCTTACCTTCATAAATGCCACTAATAAAATGAGCATTTCTATACTTCTGGCTAAAGTCGTCGCTATTGCTGCACCTTTTATTCCTAAAACTGGGCTACCTAATTTACCATAAATTAAAATATAATTTAGGCCTGTGTTCACGATTACTGAACAGATACTCGCATACATGGGTAGTTTTACTTCTCCTATGCTTCTTAATAAAGTAGAAAACATGAGCGTTATTGTTAGCGGCATAAAGCTGATTGCTAAAATACGTAGATACTGGCTACTTGCTTCTATAACAGAAATCTCCTTAGAATATAGTCCCATCAACTCATTAGGTAGTCCTAATGAAAGCACTGTAAACACAATACTAATCCCTATTCCCAAAAGCATATTAATAGAAAAACTATGACAAAGCCCATTATTTTCCTTAGCACCATAATACTGTGCCATTAAAATTCCTGCACCCATACATAAGGCTGTAACCGTCACCGTAAAAAGAGAGGCAAATTTACTTCCCAGACCAATTCCTGCAATACTAATACTTCCCAAACTTCCTACCATCATTTGGTCAATTATGCCTAATGAAGATTGAAATAAACTTTGAATAGCGATAGGTAATGCAATTTGAATACATTCTTTATAAAAAACTTTAGACTGCTCTTTCATAATGATATCCCCTATACTCATATAAAATTCAGATTGTGTATATAGGATAGTAGCTACTCTTCCTCTTAGTTCTATAATATGCTTTTTCTCTTTTCTTACAATAGGTTAATCGCGTAACCTCCTTCAAAATAAAACCACTACTTTTGTTAACTTTTCACAAAGACTCTAATTTTTTGCCTCTCTATAACTTACACTTTCTCTTTTTACTAACTCCACCTCTAGCATAATGCTTTTTCCTTGTGCTGTATCACTAGACAAAAAACGCATTGCTTCCTCTGCTCTTTGCTTGATATTTTGACGTACTGTCGTAAGTTTCGGTCTTACTAGAGTCGCTGCTGGAATATCGTCAAACCCCACAATGGAAATCTCTTCAGGTATTTGAATATGATGATCTAGAAGATGGTTCATTAACTCTATGGCATAAACATCTGAAGCACAAAATATAGCAGATATTTTATGATTCTCACTTTGAATTTCCTTTAGAATCTCTCCATAGTTTGCTGAGCGTTCCTGACTAGTTAAGGCAATTTTCCTAAATTGAATCCGATATGTAAATCCCTCTAAATCTTCACTTGTTTCTTCATATGCTTTTCTTAAACCCATATATCTTTCATGGTCCATATCCATATCATTATCTGCCACATATAAGACATCCCTATGTCCCATCTTTATCAAATATTGTCCTACTTGATAACCACCATCTGCATTATCAATTCCAATATTGACACACTGACTGTGTGGTTTAAAGCCTCCATCCATTACTACAAAAGGAATCCTTATATTTCGCCTTAGTTCATCATAATCTTGGCTACTACAAAAACCTGTAATAACTAACCCCGCCATATTCCACATAGATGCATAACGAATTACTTCATTGATATCCTTTGTTCTTTTAATCATCATAAAATAGCCACTTGACTCAATTTCAGTTGCTAGGTGATCTAGAAGTGAAGTAATAAAGGGGTCTTGCAATAATTTATCTTCATATTTTTCATGGGCTGATATCACCAAACAAATAATCTTTGAACTATTTTGTGCTAACAAAAGAGCTGCCATATTAGGAATGTACTGCCTTTCTTCTAATAATGCCTGAACACGTCTAACCGTTTCCTTCGAAATTTTTTTTGTTTTCCCATGTATGACATTGGATACAGTTGCTGTACTTACCCCTAGTTCTTCTGCAATATCTTTTATTGTAACTGCCATCTTTCTACCTTTCCCTTCTCATAAGTATCTATTGCATTCCTTATAGCTACTTTATATTATTCTTTATTAATATAATAACATGTGCTAGTTTGTCTGAATAATAAGATAGAACAAAATAAAGCGTGCCACGAAACTATAAAATAGTTTCGTGACACGCCTTATTAAATATGATTGTAATAAGTGTTATATTTTTATACGTTGATTCCAAAGTTACCGCAAAGTGCTGCTAAACCACCTTGGTAACCACTACCTACTGCATTAAATTTCCATTCACCATTGTGACGATATAATTCTCCTACTACGATAGCTGTTTCAATAGAGAAATCTTCTCCTAAGTCATAACGTACTAACTCTGCACCTGTTGCTTCATCTAATACACGAATGTATGAGTTAGATACTTGACCGAAGTTTTGGTTTCTTTGCATTGCTTCGTGAATTGTTACTGTGAAAGCGATTCTTTCGATATTAGCTGGTACTTGATCTAATACTACTTTGATTTGTTCATCATCACCTTCACCAATACCTGTTAAGTTATCTCCTAGGTGAATAACTGAATCTGATGGGTGACGTAAGTTGTTGTAGAAGATAAAGTCTACATCACTTGTTACTCTACCAGCACCTGTTGTTAAAAAAGCTGCTGTATCAAGGTCAAAACTATGACCACCATCATATTTATTAGTGTCCCAACCTAATCCTACAATCACGTTTTTAAGACCTGGATTTGTTTTTGTTAAATCTACTTTTTGTCCTTTTGCTAATGTAATTGCCATTTTAAATTCCTCCTTGATATCTATTATTTATTTTTTATTGAATTTATAGACTACCTATTATAGAGCTTGATTCACTCAAATGTTCTTATCTATTTTCTTATCTTACATCATTAAGCACTAATACATATTGGTTTTACATACTATCTCCTTAACACTGTAAAGTTCCATATCTCTTTTATACTACTATCTTAATGATTATTCTTTAATGGAATATATCCAAATTCTTTGTTCTTATACATCTAAGCCATAATTTTTGCAAAGTGCTGCAAGACCACCTTGGAATCCGCTGCCTACTGCACTAAATTTCCATTCACCATTATGACGATAGATTTCACATACAATAAGTGCTGTTTCAATAGAGAAGTCTTCACCTAAATCGTAACGAATAAGCTCTGTGCCTGTTGCTTCATCTAATACTCTAACGTAAGCATTGGATACTTGTCCAAAGTTTTGACCTCTTTCCATCGCTTCGTGGATTGTAACAGCTACTGCCATTCTATCTACGTCTTGTGGCATTTTGTCAAATTCTAAGATGATTTGTTCATCATCGCCATCACCTTCACCTGTACGATTATCGCCTGCGTGGATTACTGCTTTGTTTCTACTTTCTAAGTTGTTGTAGAAGATAAAGTCTTCATCATGATTAGTTCTCCCATTGCTTCCTACTAAGAAAACAGATGAGTCTAAGTCGAAGGCATGTCCACCACAATATTTATTGGTATCCCAACCAAGTCCGATAACTGCTTTTTTAAGTCCTGGGTTTGTTTTTGTTAAATCAATTTTTTGTCCTTTTACTAAAGTAATTGCCATTTATGTGCCTCCTTCATTACTTAGATTATTGCTTGTTTTATTACTTATCTATACTTTATTACTACTTAATTTAGTTTTTTACTCTATCTCTTACTCTATTCTTTATCTTCTTAAGAATATCTTTGCACCATTGCCTTGAGTGAAACATCTTTTGTTCCATTACCTACAGAGGCAAATTTCCATTCACCATTGTGGCGGTATACTTCCCCAACCTCTAATGCTGTGTAGCCTTGATAATTTTCTGTTAGGTTGAAACGTAAAAGCTCTTGTTTAGTGCCATTGTCTACTACGCGGATAAAAGCAGACTTAATTCTTCCGAAATCTTGTTTTCTACCTACACAGTCATAGATATTTACCACAAAGACTAATCTTTGAATATTGCTAGGTACTTTCTTGAGGTCTACGAAGATTTGTTCATCATCGCCTGCACCGTCACCTGTTAAGTTGTCACCTCTGTGACATACACTATTTGATACATGTGTTAAATTTCCAAAATACACAACATCTTGCGCTGATGCAAGCTTGCCATTTGCATCTAACATGATTACAGATGCATCACAGTCAAAGTCTTTTTCGCCGCCGCCAAATAAAGCAGAAAATAATCCTTTACCACCTGTTACTGGATCCCAGCCTAAACCAACCATGATTTGACTTAAACCTGCATTGCCTTTTGTTAAATCAATCTTTTGTCCTTTAACTAAATTTACTGCCATCTACATGTACCTCCACTTTTTATTTGCGTTGCTTGTTGCTATCCATTTTATCATTGCCATATGTATTTTTTATGGAAATGTTTCTCTAACTTTATTATATCACACTTAAAATCATAGATATACTTTTTATAATTTATTAACTAATTTCATCTTAATTCACTCTATTTTATTATAAACCTATCAATTTTATTGTTATTAAACCCTCCCCTATATAAAAACATCTCAGACTACTAGCTATTTTATTACTTTTTTCATTTATTGATGATTTTTTTTGTTTTTTATAACAAAATACAACAAATTATATGGTATAATAAATTATACAAATTTGAAGTTATATTGGTATCTTAGACAGGAGGTCCTATGGGTCACAAAACAATTTATGCACCGCATCATGACTTTTACATTAATCAGTCCAAGAAAACTGACAATTATAATATGGACGCCTTTCATATGCATAAAATGTATGAAGTTTATTACTTAATGGAAGGTTCTAGAAAGTATTTTATAGATGATTCGATTTATCTTGTAAACGCAGGAAGCCTTGTCTTAATTGACACAGATTCTGTACATAGAACAGCAAGTATGGGAGATGTCCCACATACGCGAATCGTTGTAAACTTTAGCTTAAATTTTCTAGAAAGCTTTTCTGACGAAGTGAAGGATTTAGATTTAACCTCCATTTTTAAAACAAATTTTGTTGTTCTTCCTTTATCTTTTAAATATAAACTCATTATTGAAAATATATTGAGTCGTATGCTAGATTTAGCTACTCTCGAAGAGATGAAAGAAAAACTAGATGAAGACGAAACATCCCCAAAAAATATAGCCTCACAAAAGCTAATGGGTAAACTGCTTTTAACAGAACTCCTCATTAATATTAAAGATTACATTGATGTTCTGAAACAAAAAGAGTATGAATCTCATCAAATTGTGAATAACAAAGTCGATAAAATTATTAAATACATATGCAAGCATTATGCTGAAGATTTGACGCTGACTTCTATTGCAGAAGAATTTTATATTAGTCCATTCTACCTAAGTAAAATTTTCAAGCGTTCAACAAATCTTTCTATTGTAGAATATATTAATAGTCTTCGTATTAGACACGCTAAAGAACTTCTTGAAAATTCCTCTACAAAAATTGCAGAGATTGCAGAAATTGTAGGTTTCTCAAGTAGCTCACATTTTAGCCGTACCTTTAAGCTCTTAACAGGACTTTCACCTCAGCAGTACAAAAAGTTTTATTCAAATAATAAGAACAAATAATCAATACTACTAACAAAGGTTGATAGTAAAAGCTACAGCTTTTTTATACTCAGGAGGATATACTTATGATCGTTGCACATGATGGCACAGGAGATTTTAAAACGATTCAGGAGGCAATTAACAGCCTTCCAAAGGATAATCAAACACCTATTACAATCTTTATTAAATCAGGTATCTATAAAGAAAAACTTCACCTTGAAGTACCTTTTGTAACTATCAAAGGTGAGGATGCCGAAAAAACAATTCTTACATATGATGACTATGCTTTAAAAATCCATGAAGATGGTAAAAAATATGGAACTTTCCGTTCATACACATTCTTTGTGGGCGCAAATGATGTCACACTTGAAAACTTAACGATTGAAAATAGTAGTGGTGATGGTCGTAAAGTAGGTCAGGCACTTGCCCTTTACACAGATGGTGACCGTATTACAGTAAAAAACTGCCGCCTTCTTGGATACCAAGATACACTCTTTACAGGTCCACTTCCACCAGCGCCTATTGAGCCAGGTTCTTTTGTAGGTCCTAGAGAAAATGCAGAGCGTATCGCTGGCAGACAATACTTTGAAGGTTGCTATATTGAAGGAGATATTGACTTTATCTTCGGCTCAGCTATTGCTTATTTCTATGATTGTGAGATTTTCTCTTTAAACCGCAACGAAGAGGTAAATGGCTATGTAACAGCAGCTTCTACTGACGAAGGCGAAGCTTATGGTTATGTTTTTGATTCTTGTAAACTGACAAGTAACTGTCCTAGCCAAACGGTTTACCTTGGTAGACCATGGCGTAACTATGCTCAAACCGTTTTTATTAACTGCGAAATCGGTGAGCATATTAAAGAAGAAGGTTGGCATGATTGGAATAAACCGGCCTTTCACAACAATGGTTTTTATGCTGAAGCTAATAACACTGGAGCAGGTGCTACTTTAGACAACCGTGTAGGCTATAGCCATGAAATCAAAGACAATGAGCTTGCTAAGTACACAAGAGAAGCTGTACTTGGTGGTAATGATCATTGGAAAGTATGGTAATTATTTAGTTAAAAAATAGAATATACCTACATCAAAAAACTCAACATTAATCTTAATTAATTAAATTAATCTTAAGCATATAAAGCCACTTGAAACAATCCTGCTTAGCTTTGTTTCAAGTGGCTTTACAATACTAATCCTATTTTTATCTTGCCTTGTGAAAAGCTTCTGCCAAAGATGTAGCATGCTCCACTACAACATATTTCATAAACTCTGCAGTAAACATGTCGATTTCCCCTTCAATTTCATTTACAACATTGGTTAAGAAGCAAATGCACGAGTTACATAGTCATCAATTATACTTTCTATATAGTCATCAGAATAATCCTCTTATTCTGTGGTGTTTCCTAGCTCAACCGAAATATGATAAACACATTCTGCACTATCTTTTTCTTCTATACTTATATTACCTATATGTGTCTTTGCTGTAATTTCTCCTTTAAGCTCTTTCCCTAACGCTATGTTTCCAACACTTACTTCTATATTCATATTATCACATTTCGTCTTTTCTATTTCTACATTCCCTGTTTCTGCAGCAATATCTGCCTGCTCTAGTTCACATTGTTGCATCACAAATGAACCTGAACTCATATCTTTAGCTATTAAGTTCTTCATCTTACTAGATTCTATATCTACACTGCCTGTATGACATGTTATATTGACTTCATCCGCATTAACTTCAGTAAATACAGTGGTTCCACTATCGCTTATAAGATTCATTTGATGTGCATTAATAGATGAAATATTATTATAGCCCGTATTATTATTGATCGTTACATTTTCTAATCGTCCTGTTTCTGGTATCCATAGAATTAATCTATTTATACTGTCATCATTCTTAACTACATTATTCCAGCCGTTATTTTCATCTTTAACATATAATGTATTATCCGCCACTTCATAATCAAGCTCATACTTTTCGCCTTTCCATTCTGCAAATAGCATATACTTGTCTCCTGGGAAAATATCAACTTTCATTCCACCTTCTAGATTAACTTCTAAATTAGTAAAGCTAGGAAATGATTTTTCTTCAAGCATCTTAATTATTGTGCCATCTTCAAGTTGCCTACACCAAGCTTTCTCACCTACTTCCCTATAATAGGTTCTTATATTACCCACCTTACCTGATGGGTCACTCACCTCAAAAGTAAACTTTTTTGTATCGCCTATATCGACTATTCCTTCCCATACCTTACCACTAGTAATGCCACTATAATGATAATAACTCATATAAATCTTTGCATTTGTAAAGTCTTCACCTGTTGTTTTACTTATTTCCTCTAGTGCTTTTTGTGTTGCTTGCTCCATACTAATCGTTGCATCTGTTGGCTGTTCCCCCTCCAAAATCACTTCATAGCTTCCTAACTCTATTCGCTCCTTATCTACTGCTAATTGCTCTGGTTTATTGGCTTTATCTACTGATTCATTTGCCTCATCTATTAACTTTTTCGCGCCTGTTGGCATAGCACTTTCTATAACCTGACTTTCTTGATGCTTTCTATCTTGATATGTTGCATAAATCATACCTGTTGTTCCAATACAAAAAACACCTAATACTATACCACCAATCATTATTCTCTGCTTATTTAACCATTCCTTTAATTTCATTCTTTCGCCCCATTTATTTTATTAAGAAGATTAAGCAATATACTGTCATCTACTCAATAATATTTTGTTTTCTTAACCTGTTTATAGAATAGAATATAGGTATCATCAAATATTTTGTAACTTGTTATCAACTTGTAAATTTTAAATTTATTTAGTTTTCATTTAACATAGGCCAATGAATCAGGACACTTGTGCCCTTTCCTACGTCGGATTCATAATAAATCTTAGCCCCATGTAAGCTTACAATTTGATGGCATAAGGTTACCCCTAATCCTACACCACCCATTTTTCGACTCCTAGCTTTATCAATACGATAAAATGGCTCTTGGATTTTAGTAAGTTCCTCTTTTGACATGCCTATTCCTGTGTCTTTAATTTGAATAGCGATTTGATTTTCATCTGCTGTGATATTTAATGTAACTTGTCCCTCTTCCTTACAAGCACGCATTCCATTTTCAATTAAATTGATAAGTAAACTTTCTACCATAACCTTATTACCCTTGATATACTCCACTTCAGAAGTTATGGTAAAGTGTATTTTTTCATATTGCTTTTGCTTATCAAATAGTTCTTTTAAATAAGCTATTAAGCCCCCCACATCAATAGCACTAGTTTCTAGTTCACCCTCTCTGATATCTGCCATATATAAAATGGTTTGACTAAGTTTCTGCAATCTTGCTGTCTCCAGAATAATATAGTCTAGCGACTCTAATCGTGCCTCCTCATCTAATGCTGCCATTATAAGATACTGGGCGTACCCTGAAATAGAAGTAAGTGGTGTTCTAAACTCATGTGCCATATTGTCAATCAGCAGTTGTTTCTTTCTATTTTCCTCTTGTAAAAGTTCCATTTGCTCATAAATCTTAAGACTCATTTTATTAAACTGGTTCCCTAGCGTTGCTATTTCATCCTGTCCTTTTACCTCTACTGTTCTCCCAAAATCACCTGCTGCTATTTGGGTTGTACACTGTTGCAAATTGGTAAGTGGTTTGGTCAGTTTTGTAAGCACCACAAATAAAATCCCGCCAAGAATAATAGTCATCATGATATCCACACCTACTACCATTCGTATAAGCCCATGAGTGGTATTTTCTAAATCACTCATTTCATAGGCATAACATAATTTGTAGTCCTCATACGGTGCTAGTAATCTACTGGCTACAATCATATACTTTTCATTTTGAATAGATTCAATCCAAACGCGCTGAATGCCTTCATTGACTTCTAATTGTGACCAAGCTCCCCCCTCTTTTTCGCCTCCAATTTCCCTGTCAGGCAGATTATTCGCTAGGGTACTCTCATCTCTAAATAAGCCTAAATAAATTTTCTTCTGTTTGTAGTAATCACTATATTCCTTAAAAGCTGAACGTTTATAGTCTACAGCCACATTCCCCACATTCTCTAAATTACTAAAATCACTGCTTAACGAACTCATAATAAAATAGGCTTCTCCCATTGCCTTTTGCCTTGTACTTCCTAATTCTTCCTTATAGGTAAAATGAAGAATAATTACCATACTCATACTAAAAGTTAGTACAAAAACTACTAGCAAAATCAAAAATGTCTTTTGCCAAAATTTCACGCTTCCACCCCATTCATTTGAATCTAGCATGTATCTATAGATACTTTTTAACCTAAAGTATGGACTATATTTCTAAACGATAACCTACTTTATACACCGTTTTAATGCACGCCTCTAAACCTAATTTCTTTCTAAGTTGCTGAATATGTACATCTACTGTTCTTGTATCTCCCTCATACTCAAATCCCCAGGCAAGTTCTAGTAATTTTTCACGACTTAAGGCTAAATTTCGGTTGTTAATAAGCACTTCTAATAACGTATATTCTTGTGGTTTAAGGTCAACAATCTGCCCCTTTAATTTGGCAATTTGGCTTTCCATATTGATTTGGACATCACCTATTTGTATTTCCTTTGTTTCCTTTTTTGTACGCCTCAAGACAATATTAATCCTTGCAATAAGTTCTAAAATTTCAAAGGGCTTGACGATATAATCCTCCGCCCCTGATGTGAGCCCCTCTATCTTATCTTCTAGCCTATCCTTGGCTGTTAGAAAAATAACTGGTGTATCTTGGATTTCTCCTATTAATTCAAATCCTGATTTATAAGGTAGCATTACATCTAGCAAAATCAAGTCATAGGTATTGTCTCGTATTTTCTCCATTGCTTCTTTACCATCATAAGCTTGATCACATTGATGACCCGTTAAAGCTAAATTATTTTTTACTAATTTATTGATTGCCTCTTCATCATCTACAATTAATATTCTAGCCACATTTTTTCTCCCCTTTTTCTCACTTTTATTTATATTATAACGAATCATTATATTTCCGTATTTTATTAGTAATTTTTTTATATTTTACAAAAAAGTCATTCCGCCCCTATTTATTCTAAAATCTTTATAGTGTTGTTGTAATGATTAGAATGCTTTCCATATACACTAAAAAAATAAAACAGGCCTACTTAGTCTCACTGGCCTGTTTAAAAAGTCTCCTTATATGTGTTATATGCTTCTTCCTGTTTATTCAATGTTTAACTCCCTATTAGCAAGCTTCATTAAACGTTCTGCTAACTGTGGATATTGCTTTTTAAGTCTGATTATTTTCCCTTCGTTATCCAAGAAACAATGCTCTGAATGTCCTGTGCAAACAATTCCATCATGTCCTGCTTTTTTCATAACATACTCAAAGATTAGCCTAATGCCTTTGAATTCTTTTACCCCTACCTCTATCTCAATCTCGTCTGCAAATGTGGTGGTCATTCTATATTTGCAATCTACAGAAGTAACTGGTGAAATGATTTGATCCTCCTCTAGCTTTTCATAAGGCCAACCGATTTGTTCCAGAAAATCCATACGAGCCTCTTCCATCCAACGAATATAGTTGGAGTGATGGGTAAT
>JAGAVZ010000056.1 GCA_017941635.1 Cellulosilyticum sp. | reverse complement strand
TGGTCTTCAGCTGTTAAGTATCTAATTACTTTAATACTCCAACCTGGATCTGATAAGTAGATTTCATGTAACATTTTTTCTATCATTAATTTTGCACTACCGTATGTTGTTGTATCTGATCCATTATCTCCATAAAACCCCTCAGATGAACTAAACACCATCTTTTTAACATTGTGCTCAGCCATTACCTGGCAAAGCATTAATGTACTTGCTAAATTTGTATAATAGTATTCTATAGGATTATTTTTGTATTCACCTGTTGATTTGATACCTGCAAAGTGAATAACACCTTCAATGTCGTTATCACTAAAAATTCTTTCTACTAATTCTTTGTGCCCTAAATCCATAGCATAAAGTTTAATATCTTTCCCTGTTGCTTCTTTAATTTGTTTGATTCCATCTGCTGTTGATGTTAAGAAATTGTCTACTACTACAACTTCATACCCCTTTTTTAAAAGTTCAATACATACATGTGATCCTGTATATCCTGCCCCACCTGTTACTAGTATTGCCATTTCAAAATCCCCCTTGCTTATACTCGATATACTCAGATTATAGCTCATACAATTTCCAAAATCTATATATTTTTAATAAATATTAAAAAAATTTTTATTTTACATTTTTCTACATTTCTTATATATCTTAGTCTTCTACTATATATACATTAATCCTCTTTATATGCTGCTCGTTTAATCTCCTTCACAACACTAAGCCCTAAAGGAGTAGCTAATAAAAAGGCACAAACATCCGCCAAAGATTGACTCACCTCTACCCCTATTAATCCAAATTGACTAGAAGCAAATAAAATAATCGGTATAAAAAATAGCCCTTGTCTTGCTAGTGCTAAAATAGATGCTTTAGTTCCTTTTCCTATAGTTTGCATCAGCATGTTATTCATCACAATCCATGCTGAGAGCGGAAAAGTAATACATTGTATTCTAAGTGCCTTAGTCCCAATAGCAATAACCTCTGGGTCATTTCTAAATAAGGCAACAATCTCAGGTGCATTCATAAATCCAAGACTTGCAATCACAACTAGTACGATGATTGATACTCGAACACAGAACCAAAATGCCTCTAAAACACGTTTATACTGTTTAGCTCCATAATTAAAACCACATACTGGCTGGAATCCTTGACCAAATCCTAATAAGGCAGAAAGCGCAAACTGCATTACTCTTGTTACAATAGACATAGCTGCAATAGCTGCATCTCCATATGGTCTTGCACATGTGTTCAATATAATCGTTGCTATACTTGCCAGCCCTTGTCTATAAAACGAAGGTAACCCACCACGTAGGATTTCTTTATAAATTTCCCATCTTGGCGTAAATCTTTTAATATGTATACGAATATTATCTCCTCTAGTACAAAAATAAAGGAGCATACAAAAACTAATAAACTGACTTAGTATAGTAGCTAAAGCTGCACCTGATGTACCTAGATTAAATATAAAAATAAATAATGGGTCTAATAAAATATTTAATAATCCCCCTGCTCCAATACCAATCATTCCAAAGAAGGCATCGCCTTGATAACGCAGTAGATTATTTAATACAAAAGAACCTGCCATCCAAGGCATTCCTATTAAAATAAGTCGAATATAACTCTTTGCATAAGGTGCAATGGTATCTGTTGCCCCTAGGATAGTAATCAATGAACTAACCAAGCATTGGCCTATGAGCATTAATATAACACCCAATCCTATGGTTGTTAAAAAACCTGTTGTTGCCACACGCTCAGCTTTTTCAATATCCTTTTGCCCTAGCAACCTAGAAACATAGTTTCCCGAACCCATTCCAAAAGTAAATCCCAGTGCCTGAATAATACACATAAGCGGCAGCGCAACCCCTACTGCTGCTGTTGCACTCGTGCCAAGCTTACCTACAAAATAGGTATCTGCCATATTATATACCGAAGTAATCAGCATACTTGCAATAGTTGGCACAGCTAATGAGCATACCAATCTAGGGACAGGCATTGTCGTCATACGCTGATGTTTTTCTTCAAAACTTTCCATTTGTTTCATTCTATTCACTCCTTATCTTCTTCTAGTATAGCACTCCTATTCTTCTTATCTATACATAAAACTTATTCCTTTTAAATTAATCGCAATAAATGTATAAATTATAAAAATCCCATGAAACTTGTACTTTTATAAGCACAGTCTCATGGGACTTTTATACTCTATATTTAAATTACCCGATTAATGAACCATCGTTTTCTGCTAAGATTGTAATTTCACCTTTTTTCATAGATTCAATTACAGTGTTTACAACTGACATTGTTTCTTCACTTAAGTTTGGATTTTCAGCCGGGATACCGATTCCATCATTTTGGATGTCAAATGTAAGAACCTGACCACCTGGGAATTCACCTTTTACTTCTGCGTGAATCATTGCACTTGTAGATTCATCGATGAATTTCATAGCTGATGTTAAGATTACTGATTTATTTGCAGCTTGGTCATAAACACCATCTGCATATTGGTCAACGTCTACACCGATTACGAATACTTCTTCACCGCTTGTAGCTCTACTTTTAGCTTCTGTGATTGCACCAATACCTGTACCACCTGCAGCTGTAAAGATTACTTTTACACCTTTATCATACATTTGAGCAGCAACTTGTTGACCACCTGCTTTATCATCGAATGCACCTTGGTATACAACGTTTTCTTCTTTAAGTGAAACGTTTGTTCCTAAGTTTTCGTTTGCATATGCAATACCTTGTTGGAATCCATAGTTAAATCTTTGAACAGCTGGAATCGCCATACCACCGATGAAGCCGAAATCTCCTTCTTTCATTTCAACTGCAGCAGCTACACCTGCAATAAATCCACCTTGTTCTTCTGCGAAGTAGATTGATACTGTATTTACAGCAACACTTTGCTCTCCTGCTTCATTTACTGGCGAACCATCTAAGATTACAAATTTTGCATCTGGATATTTTTCTTGTGCTACACCAATTGCTCTTTCAAATTTGTATCCTGGTGCAACAATGAATTTGTATCCTGCATCATAAAGGTTACCAATGCTCTCTAAATAATCTGCATCTGTTTCACCTGATGGTTGTAAGTATTTATTGTTTTCAGCAGTTCCAGAAACACCTTCCCAAGCACCTTGGTTAAATGAACGGTCATCAATCGTTCCAGAGTCTGTTACCATACCTACTTTAAGATCTGAATTGATTTTTTCAAATCTTGATTCTTCTACTGCTACATTTGAGCTAGTATTTGTTGTGTTTGAAGTATTAGTTGTTGTAGATTCACTTCCACATCCTGCAAGTAAACTCATTGATAATAAACTTGCAAGTCCGATTGCTAAAAATTTCTTTCTCATCTTGGTCTCTCCTATTAAGTGTCATTTTAGTATTGGGTAACTTTAACATTCTAAACGTGATTGGATTTTATGCTCAAAATATGTAAACATCTATAATAAATATGCATATTTATTATACACACTAATATTTAGTGTAACTGCTAAATACTTGTATTTAAGAAAAGACTAAAATACGAATTGCCTTTTAGATAAGATTAAACATAGATACGAATTAAAATCAAAAGATTAAATAATTTACATAAGTTATATCGTAGTTAAATCATTTAAGGCGATTTAGTAGAAACTGTTGAACCATATCATCAACGCTATACGATTTGCTAGTTGTTACTTAATTATGTAAAATAATAATACAATTTTTTACATTTGTCTAGCTACTTTTTTATTTATATCCAAAATTATACATTATCAACAAAAAAAATCCTATGAAACATCTACTTCATAAGCATTATTTCATAGGATTTTTTTTATTTGTTATTGACTATCCGATTAATGAACCATCATTTTCTGCTAAAATTGTAATGTCACCATTTTTAATTGATTCAATTACTGTATCTACAGTTGTCATTGTTTCTTCACTTAGGTTTGGATTTTCATTTGGAATACCAATTCCATCATTTGATACTTGGAATACAAGTTCCTGACCACCTGGGAATTCATCATTCACTTCTGCTTTAATCATTGCAATTGTAGATTGATCAACGAACTTCATAGCTGATGTTAGGATAACTGATTCATTTGTATCTTGATTGTAAACACCATCTGCATATTGGTCAACGTCTACACCAATTACATATACTTTTTCGCCATTTGTAGCTCTACTTTTTGCTTCTGTGATAACACCCATACCTGTACCACCTGCAGCTGTAAAGATTACTTTTACACCTCTGTCATACATTTGAGCAGCAACTTGTTGTCCACCTGCTTTATCACCAAATGAACCTTGGTATACAATGTTTTCTTCTTTAAGAGAAATATTTGTTCCTAAGTTTTCGTTGGCATATTTAATCCCTTGTTGGAAACCATAGTTAAATCTTTTAACAGATGGAATTTCCATACCACCAATGAAACCGAAATCTCCTTCTTTCATTTCTACGGCAGCTGCTACACCTGCAATAAATCCACCTTCTTGCTCTACATAGTGAATTGCTACTGTATTTTGAGCAATGTCTACTTGTCCTGCTTCATTTACTGGTGAACCATCTAAGATTACAAACTTTGCATCTGGATATTTTGCTTGCGCCACATTAATTGCTCTTTCAAATTTGTATCCTGGTGCCACGATGAACTTGTATCCTGCATCATAAAGATTACCGATAGTTTCTAAATAATCTGCATCTGTTTGACCTGATGGTTGTAAGTATTTACAGTTTTCAACTGTTCCTACAATCGCTTCCCACGCACTTTGGTTGAATGAACGGTCATCAATTGTACCTGAATCTGTTGACATACCAACTTTAAGGTCTGTATCGATTTTTTCGTATTTTGAGCTTGTTGAGTCTTGGCTATTGTTAGCTGAATCGCTACTACCACAACCAGCAAGTAAGCTCATTGATAATAAACCTGTAAGGGCCATTGCTAAAAATTTCTTTTTCATTTTGGGTCTCTCCTAGTAAATGTCTTTTTAGTCTTGGGTAACTTCAAAATCTTAGAACGCAAATAAATCTTTATGGTTTAAGTATGGAATAAATGAATCCAATTTATTCTACATACAAAATATTTATCACTAAGTACTATTTATTTATATTAAGTGCTGTTTTTTTATATTAAGTACTATTTATATGGATAACTTAATGAATGTGTGAAAAAACAATAATAAATTATTGATTTAAAAAAGTTTCTTGTAGATATGAATTAAAAATGAGATAAAACATTAGTAAGCCATATCGTAGTCAAATCATTTGAGGTGATTTGGTAGAAACTGTTGAGCCATATTATCAACGTTATACGATCTGTCTAGTGTTACTTAATTATGCTATTATGGTAATACATCACTTGACATTTGTCTAGTGCTTTTTTTATTTTTTTAGTAAAATCATACATAAAACATATAATTCATTTGTATTCAATCAACAATTAATTCACTTTCCTAAATCCTATACATTAATTAATATATCCATTTTTGATTTCGTTACTCATTTTACTTTTAGACCTATAACCTTTATTATCCTAGTTTTCTACTTTGATAACCCAAAATATAAAAAAGCATTTCTACAAGAGACTTTCATTTGCCTTCTTATAGAAATGCCTTTTTAATACGTCTGAGCGACCCTATTAAAAAATGCCTCTCACACTCTTTATTTTAAAACTTCTTTTGCTACTTCTACAACGTGTTCTACTGTGAAGCCATTTTTCTTGAAGATTACACCTGCTGGAGCTGATTCACCAAAGTGATCCATAGAGATTACTTGGCCTTCAAATCCAGTGTATTTATGCCATCCGAATGATGTTAATGCTTCTACAGCAACTCTCTTTGTTTTGTTAGATGGTAAGATAGATTCTTTGTATTCTTTTGATTGATTTTCGAATACATCCATAGAACTCATACTTACTGCTGTTGCTTTGATTCCCTCAGCTTCTAATTCTTTTACTGCACCTACTACAAGTTGTACTTCTGAACCTGTAGCAATTAAAATAACGTCCGCATCTTGTGGCTTAGTGCCTGCTACTACGTAAGCACCTTTTTTAGCGTCTTTACCGGTGTTTTCAAGGTATGGAAGATCTTGTCTTGTAAGAACAATTGACACTGGTTCTGTTTTGCTGTTAAGTGCATATTCCCACGCCGCAATTGTTTCTTTTGCATCTGCTGGTCTGAATGTCACCATGTTTGGTGTACTGCGAAGCATTGCAAGTTGTTCGATTGGTTGGTGAGTTGGTCCGTCTTCACCTACACCAATACTATCATGAGTAAGCACATATGTTACTGGAAGTTTCATAAGTGCTGCAAGTCTCATTGGGTTTTTCATGTAGTCGCTAAATACGAAAAATGTTGAACAGAATGTTTTAAGTCCACCATGTACTGCGACACCATTTGCAATAGCACCCATAGCATGTTCACGAATACCAAAGTGTAAGTTATCTCCTGAGTAATCTGCTGCGCTAAAGTCGCCTTTACCATTCATATAAGTTTTTGTAGATGGTGCAAGGTCAGCAGAACCACCAAAGACATTTGGTACAACACTTGTCATGTAATTGATTACATCAAATGAAGCATTACGTGTTGCTTTTTTACCAGCTGGATCTTGGTAGTTGTCGTAGATATCTAAGCTGATTTCTTCATCTGAATGCCATTTTTTCCACTCAGCTGCAAGCTCTGGATAAGCTGCTGCATAAGCGTCCATTAATTCATTCCATTTTGCTTCTTTAGCTTCGCCTTCTTTTACAAGCTCTGCCATGTGTGCTTTTACATCTTCTGAAACTGTGAATTCTTCATGGTGGTGACCTAAGAATTCTCTCATTTCTGTGATGTTATCTGCTCCAAGAGGTTCACCATGTGCTGATGCTTTCCCTTGTTTCTTTGGACAACCGTATCCAATTTGAGTTCTGATTTCGATGAAACTTGGCTTTTCTCCATTTGCTTTAGCCGCTGCGATTGCTTTGCTAATGGCTTCAATGTCATTTCCATCTTCTACCAAGAATGTTTCGAAACCTTGTGCTTCAAAGCGTGCACGTACATTTTCTGTAAATGCAATATCTGTATTACCTTCGATTGTAATGTTGTTTGAATCATATAAAACGATTAGTTTTCCTAATTTTAAAGTGCCTGCAAGTGAAGCTGCTTCATAAGAAATACCTTCCATTAAACAACCATCACCTACTAATGCATAAGTATAGTGATCTACAACGTCATAGCCTTCTTTATTGAATTTAGCTGCTAAGTGTTTTTCTGCCATAGCCATACCAACAGCTGTTGCAATACCTTGTCCAAGTGGCCCTGTAGTTGTTTCTACCCCAACTGTGTGACCATACTCTGGGTGACCTGGTGTAAGACTTCCTTCTTGACGGAATCCTTTTAAGTCTTCAATTGTAAGACCGTATTCAAATAAATGAAGTAATGTGTAAAGTAATGTCGAACCATGTCCTGCTGAAAGAACGAAACGGTCTCTATTTTCCCATTTTGGATTCTTAGGGTTATGATTCATGTGGTTAGCCCATAAAGTATATGCCATTGGTGCCGAACCTAGTGGAAGACCTGGATGCCCCGAATTTGCTTTTTGAATTGCCTCTGCTGCTAGTACACGAATCGTATTAATCGTTTTTTGTGATACTGTGTCCATTTTTTCCTCCTTGAACGAATGCTAAAAATTTTTTGCCACATTTCTATGTTATTATAGCCTTTTTTTTTATTATTGTATATTGATTTTTTAATACTTATTGTTTATTTTTCAATGACTTTTGTATTTTTTTAATGTATTCTATAAAAAAGAAGGTGAAAATATGTCATATATTTATCCAACAGTCGTCAAAGATGTCACTAAATATAAAACTTATTTTCTGTATGAGGAACATAAACTTTATTTGGGCACTTATCCTACTATGGAATGTGCCAACCAAGTCATTCAAGAAGCTAACGAACTTATGACTTTGCCTAAGGGGGCACCTCAATTTGATGGTTATAGCTTAAACTACAAAAAAATTGTTTCTTTGTGTAATCTTAGAGACAACAAAGGCTATATCAAAAACCCCATTTACTTATATCCTACATACTTTAATTATTATCTATCAAAGGATTGCATTTTAACCTTTGATCTAAAAGATTTGCTGTATTTTTCTACATATAAAATATATAAAAGAGGAAACTATCTTTACACTCAGGATTCTATATCTCAACAAAGTATCTTATCTAGATATGGTATTCCTAATCACAGTGTCATCAACAAAGACTACATATTTAAAAATAATAACCCTTATGATTTTCGATATAGTAATATTGAAATCATTAATGGTTATAAAGGGGTAAACAAAAAACTTAAAAACAATACAGAAATCTATATTGCATACATATATATAAAAACTAACTTGATTATTGGCCACTATTCATCTGAAATAGAAGCCGCTATTGCTTATAACAAAGCTGTTGATATTTTATCCAAACATAACGATACTAAAGACTATACTTATAACACTATTCCTTTTATTACAAAATCCGAATATGACACAATCTATAATAGAATTGTAATTTCTCCACGCATTGAACATTTGGAACATACTAGAAAACGTGTAATTTCCCAAAAACAATTTCGTGGTGTAAGCAAGGATCAAAATAGTTATAAAGCCTATATTGGTTATCAAGGCAAACAAGTTTATCTGGGCATGTATCCTACAGAAAAACGTGCAGCTCAAGCCTATAACTATGCGTCATTTTATTTATTTGGAAGACAGGGGTATGTAAATGACATCTCTCCACTTATTTATGATGGCGACACCTCAAAAATTGCTCAATTATTAGCAAGATATCAAGTTTTAAAAGCTGTAAAAGAGAGCTAAAAATCAGTGATTTTTAGCTCTCTTTTACTTATCTATTACTTACTCAGTTATTTTCTTTTCTTTATTCACGCACATCTTGTGGTCGGCAATTCGATAGACATGACCTGTGTCTTCTTTATCCACTTCATGAGTTGGCTTAATGGTCCCATGAGCATAGGCAATCAGTTCTGGAGCAACTAACTTCATATCAAGTACAAGTTTCATATATTGCTCATAAATTGAGATATCATATGCCTCTAGTGTTAATAAGCCCCCTACACCTAATTCTGGTGTGATATCAATAAATTCAACAGATTTATTAGGTTTAATACCATATCGAACAGTATAAACCCCTGTTGCATTTATTTCTTTTAAAAGCTTACGGTTATAGCGATTTAATCTATTTACCATTGTCTTTGTAAGATTGTCCGAAATTCTAAGGCCACAAGTATCCTCATCTTCATATTTTACTTCAATCGGATAATAGAGATGTGTTTTTCCTTGCTCATCCACTAAACAAATACAAGATATTGTTTGTTTATACTCTTCAATTGGTTGTAAAATAAAACTTTGTACTCCTTCATCCATTTCTAAGATAAAATCTGCTAAATCTTCTTTTGAGAAGATATCCATTGTTTTGCAATAGCCCTCAAATTGCTTAATAAATCTAAATGGCATTTGTAGACCTTCTATCTTCGCAAAAGTTTCTTGCTTACTATCTTGATAATAAATCTTTGATGTTGGTATCTCTAATAGCTCCAAAATGTCCCAAACATTCTTTGTATCATATACTTCATTTAATGATTCTTTGCTTGGATAAATTGGTGCATGTAGTTTCATATCTAGCTCAAATTCTGGTTTAATATTGAAAATCACTTTATCACATCTTAAACTCAGTTTTTTAATATTTTCTTTGTTGATAGATGCAACAATATGTTCTGTGGCTACTGCTGCTCCAATACAATCTACCTTTGGATCTAAGACACATGTACTAATACCCAATTTTGCCGCTTCAAAACATAACATCAAGGTTGCAGGTCCACCACCCACAATTCCTATTTGTTTAACATCTCTTAAGTTCATGTTAACTCTCCTCTTAAACTTCCCTTATAATCCTTTTTAGATTATAAAATTTTTCAGGATTTATTCTAAGATATATTTTAACATACTTACTGCTTTATCAAAATCCTTTGGCTCAGGATTTAATCCAACAATCATTTCTTCACTTGCTAAAATACATGAAAGATTACTACTAAATTTATCTGTTTTAATACCATATACATGTGGTTCCATATCAATTAGATTCCCTTCCTCATCGACTGTTTTATCACATATATATAAGCTATCTTTATATTTCTCTAGCACATCACTTAGCTCTGGAATTTCTTCTAAAGGCGTAAACATATCCTCACCATAAATCGTTGCAAAATGTTCATATTTTGCTGTAGCAATCGCCATAACATCTAATTCATCTGTTGTAATCATAAGCGGAATTTTTTGGAACATAAGAGAAGAAATCTCTGCATCCCCTTCCCAGTTTACATTACTAAAATCAATTCCTGCATTATATTCTTCTTGCAATTGTTCTTTGATTTCATTTGCACTTGCATCAATATACATCTGTCCTGCAAACATAATATCCACATCATTTGGTGGTGGTGGGAATAAAATAGTCTTTGCTAGTGAACCAATCACCACAACGCCTATAATTACAGCCAAAATATGATATCTGTAGTATTCCCAAATATGATTTACTTTTTGCTTTTTGTTCATTTCTTCGAAACGCATTCCATACTGTTCCATATGTACATAACCTCCTGTTTTTGTTCCCTTTGCCTTGTATTTAGAGTATGTTATACTTATAGCAAATTCGCATTTAATCAACATAGTTTATTTACAAACAAAGTTTATAGTATATGTAAATGCACTTACGGTTTATAAGATAAACATTTACTGTAATCTTGTTTTATTATAAACTATGAGCAATTATATCGCAAAAATATAATATTTATATGAATGTAAGGAGGATTTATGAATTTTCTTAATAAGTTAGAGCGTAAATTCGGTAAGTTTGCTATTTCTAATCTCATGCTCTATATCATGATGGGGCAAGCTATTGTGTTATTTATTACAATGCTTACAGGCTCTTATTCGTTCTTAAATTTGCTTTATTTTAATCCACTCTTGATTATCAAAGGGCAAATTTGGCGTTTGGTAAGCTTTGTATTTATACCAAATACTTTTTCTTTAATTTACTTCTTGTTTGCTGCTTTCTTATATTATTCAATCGGTTCTACATTAGAACGTAGTTGGGGAGAGTTTAAATTTAACCTGTACTATTTATCAGGTATGATTTTCAATATGATTGGATTACTTATTATCCAACTCATTTTCTACAAAGGGGACTATTTAGGAAATCTATTCTACTTTGGTAGTGCAACAAGTATTACAATGTATTTAAACTTATCACTATTTTTAGCTTATGCTGCTTTATATCCAGAAGTACAATTTTTACTTTATATGATTATTCCTGTTAAAGTAAAATATCTTGCTTTTATTGATATCTTATTATTAGCCTTCCAGTTTATTAATGGTGATATGTCAGAACGTGTACTTATTGTTTTATCTTTACTTAACTTCCTTATCTTCTTTGGCAGCTCTTTATTACGTCAAAGACCAACAAGTACCCAAAAACAATTTAAATCTGCTCAGAAAAAAGAGCTTAAACAAGGCCCACCAATCAAAGTGGCATTCCACAAATGTACAGTTTGTGGTAAAACAGAATTAACTGATCCAGATATGGAATTTAGATATTGTTCTAAATGCAACGGCAACTATGAATACTGTATGGATCATCTTCATAACCACGAGCATATTCAATAAGGTGCTTATTCTTAGAAATTATAAGATAGACTCCTAGCCAAATCTAATATCAAAAAGGAGTTATCACAAGCCGATTATTATGAACCTCTTCCAACAAGTTAGATCTAAAATCTAATTTCTTGGGATTCAATCATTAATAAGCTTTGTGGTAACTCCTTTTATTATTTCATTTATTATTTGAATATGCTTTATCTTATTTCCACTCTTTATACATTTAGTAGCAACCATTACCCCCTCTTCTATATCCTTATTAATCTGGAGGTAAAAAGAGAAATTTACTTTTTTCTAGTTCTTCTGAAGAACATATAATCTGCACTTCTTCTCCCTTAATCTTTTCTATCTTTAAAATAAACTTTTTTGCACTTTTTAATGCCTCACAATATTCTAGTTCATCATGAATTTCTTTATGATTTATTTCCTTTATAATATCTCCTCTTGTTATGCCTAATGCATTGATTCCCATTACTTCCATAACACGTATCCCCTTTGTGGGCAATGAATACTTCAATGGCCTAGACTCTATGTAGTCATCTATCATAAATAAAAATTCATGTAATAATGGCATACTTAAAAGCCCTAGAGGAAGAGTCATTAAGCCTTCTGTTACTAAATAGCCAATACTACATATAATGATGCCATATCCACCTATTAAAAATCCCATAGTCTTAGCCTTTTCTCTAGGCGATTTCACAAAGCTTTGATTATAGTAGACAACAGATGCAATAAGTGGTACATAGATTCCTCCTACTGAAAAAAAGAGCAGGGGTATAAGCCAACTTCCACTCGCCTCATATCCTCCTGCTACTTTTTTTCCTCTGTAGGTAATAATAGGGCAACTATCTTCTCCACCCCATAAAAAGGTGAATATCCCTTCTATGAAATGTAGTATGCCTACTATATAAATCATTTTTACATAATCTAATTTGAAGAGCGTTTCTTTTAGTCCTATGATGATCAACAAACAATCTATAAAAAAGATAATTGCCATCACATAGGCTAAACATGTTAGTCTTGTATTAATCTTACTCACTATAAATGAAACAAGTACAATGAGTAAAAAACACCATTCTAACTGAATAACCAGTCCACTTCTAATCATTACTAGACTTAATATCAATCCTATCACAACACTAATACAAAGCTGTTTTCTATCAAAAAACTCCCCATCCCTTTTGATAGTAAAGACCTCCCATCTTTACGCCTTGGCTATATCTTCTTTTAACACTTTTATAGCCATTTGTAATTGGTCATCTTCTGTAGTTTCTAAGTCCCTAATTCTTAGGAGTTTTTCTATAGATAAGCTTACTTTAACATCTGGTTCGATTCCTATCCCTTGTATACATACACCACTCGGCGTAAAATATTGGGAAGTTGTTAACTTAATCGCTGAGCCATCAGTAAATGGAATGATTGTTTGAACAACACCTTTTCCAAAGCTCGTTTCTCCAACTAATTGTGCTCTATTATAATCTTTTAATGCCCCTGCAACAACTTCTGATGCACTTGCACTATGTCCATTAATGAGTACAACTATTGGAATATTGGTGTATTCTTTATCTGCATAGTATTCTATGCTTTTTCCATTCTTATCTGTAGTAGAGACAATAATTCCTTCTGGTACAAGTTCATCTACTATATCCTTTGCAATGCGTAGCAAGCCTCCTGGATTATTTCTTAAATCTAGAACAATACCTTTAGCTGCTTGCTCTTCGCTTTTCTCTAAAGCTTCTTTAAATTGTTTATAGGTGAGTTCTTCAAAATTAGTAATCTGAATATAGGATACTTCTTCATCTAACATCCTATAATAAACTGTTGGTGCAACGACATGATCTTTGGTTAAAGTAAAATCATAAGTAGCATTTTCAGACGTTCTATAGATTGTAATTGAAACATCTTCTTTTTTATCACTAGTAAGTAACTGAACAACTAAGCTATAATCATTACCAGATACATTTTTTCCTGATACTTTTATGATTTTATCTTTGACTAAAATGCCTGCTTTCTCGGCAGGTGAATTCTTAAATACTTCTTTAATCACAATGCTATTATCTTCTGTTTCTAGGTACATACGTATTCCTGTTCCTGTATACATACCACTTGTTTCTTCTTTAAACTTATCATACTCTTCTTGTGTATAATAAGTAGAATATGCATCTCCTACTCCTGAAACAAATCCTTTGTATATACCTTCTCGAAGCCTATAGCTATCCACATCACCTACATAGTATTCATTAAGTACGGCTTCTATCATTGATAACTTCTTTACGATGCCTTGGTATTTATCTGCAAAGGCTGTACAAAATAATAATGTACTGATGAGAATTAAACTTATAGCAGCACTACGAAAAATAGTTTTTATTTTCATGAATGCTACCTCCTTAGTATTGTAGTCAACATCTTATTGTTATTTTATGTTTAATCCATATCTATTATCCTATAATTTCTAGTAAATTTCTTGGAACTGCTTTAGTGCCTCTTGAAGATAACTATCATCTGCCTTGGTCACATACCCCTGCTCCAACATAAGAAGTTTTTCCTCTTCTGTAATATATACCCTAATATCTGGTTCAATTCCTGCTTTTGAAAGCTCTTCGCCATAACAATCATTAATAATGCCTACTGCAACACTCATTCCTGTACCATCCTCAAAAGAAATAAGGTTCTTGATGTAAGCATCTCCACCTGTATTACCACCTAGTTGGATGGCCCTGTCTTGTAATGCTAGAACAAGTGCTTCCACCCCACCCTTCGTATCCTTATTGGTGATAATTACCATATCCATAGAATAATGATTCTTTTGTGTTTCAAAAGTAACCATGCCATCCTTTTTTGATTGTAATTTAAACGCGATCCCTTCTCCCAAGAATAAATCACTAATTTTGCTCACTTCTTCAATTTTATCTGTATTCAAATCTCGTACATCTAAAATGAGTCCTCTTGTGAATTGGTCATACTTACTCAGTACTTGTTCAAGCTTCTGGCTTGTTCCTTCCTTTATACTCTTGAGCCTAATATATAGTATATCCTGTATTAACTCTGTACTAAATTCTTCTAAGATTACCTCTTCTGCCACTAGTGTAACTTCCATGGCCTGAGATTCTCTTTTAACTTCACATGTAATAGGCATATTCCCCACACTATATATAATTTTTGTAATCTCATCATTACTCATAGAAACTACCTGTGTGTCATTCAATTTAGTAATACAATCTCCTACTTCTATCCCTGCTTTCTCTGCAGGCGAATTTGGTACAACTTCTACCACCATTAAATACTGTTCATCTAGACTCCACTGCATAATGAGGCCAATTCCATACAAATCTCCTTTAGCCTTACTCTGTGCACTTTGTAATTCTTCTTTAC
>JAGAVZ010000055.1 GCA_017941635.1 Cellulosilyticum sp. | reverse complement strand
TCTCTGAAAAACTGTGTCTTTATCCTGTTATGGATCAGGCAAACGTAGTAATGGAAATCAAATACAATGGCTTTTTACTCGCTTACATTAAAGACATAGTGAGTGAAGTAAATCGGAGTAGTTTATCTGTTAGCAAGTATTGTTTAGGAAGAAGCATAAGTATAAAATAGGAGGATTTAGTATGAGAGAGTATTTAGGAAATATCTTAGAGAGTGGACAAACACTATCTATGGAAGAAGTGGTAGGGCATATGCTCGTAGCAATAGTGATAGGAGTGGTCATTTATTTGTCTTATTGGATTACCCATGTAGGAAGCGTATATAGTAAGAAGTTTAATGTTTCCTTAGCTATGCTGACATTATTAACGACAACAGTTATGACCGTTATTCAGGATAATATTGCATTATCATTAGGGATGGTAGGTGCATTATCTATTGTACGTTATAGAACGGCTATTAAAGATTCAAGGGATACAGCTTATATTTTTTGGGCTATTATTGCAGGGATTTGCTGTGGTACAGGAAGCTATGTGATTGGGGCTATAGGATCAGGGGCTGTTTTTATACTCCTTCTTTTATTAGGGCGTGTTAAGAATGACAATCGTATGCTTCTTGTGATTAGATGTGCCAGAGAGAAAGGCATGGAGATAGAGGCTATCGTTTTTAAAACTTTTGAGAATAAGACCAAACTAAGAGTGAAAAATTCAACAGAAGCTTCTATTGAGTTTATTTACGAACTCTCTAAGAAAAGTTATGATAAGGCGCATAAAACAATGCCAGATGTACTCGATTATATTTATAATCTAGGTGGCATTGAATATGTGAATGTGGTCGTTCAAAATGATGAGATCGTATAAAGGGATGGTAATAGGTGCTGTTGTATTGATGTTAGGTATATCAGTAGGGGGTACCGCATGGGATGAGAAGAGGCCTGCTCGTATCCATCAGCACTTACAGGAAAAGAGTAGACTAACTTGTACACATGATGCATCAGAGTTTTGTACACACTTACCTATTATTTCCATAGAGACAGGTGGACAAACTATAGAGATACAAAGAGCAGGAATAGGAGAGTATTCGTATCAAAAGTCTAGTGAAATTATAGCACAGGTAAAAGTACTAGATAGTCAATCTGCTTATAATCATCTAACGGATGAAGCAGTTATTGAATCGAAAGCTAAAGTGCGCTATCGTGGCAATACTTCTATAAAGTTTGATAAGAAGTCTTATAAGTTAGAGCTTATCCATGGGGATTTATCCAAGAATAAAGATGAAAATGTATTAGGTATGGGTAAGCATGATGAATGGGTACTGAATGGTCCTTTTTTAGATAAGACACTTATACGTAATTATATGTGTCTTAATATTACAGGAGAAATTATGGGGGATGCACCTGATGTACGTTTTTGTGAAGTATTTGTAGATGGCGACTATAAAGGGGTTTATGTGGTCATGGAAAGTATAGCAAAAGCTACAGAGCGTGTAGATATTGCTCCTTATAAAAAGGGAGATCCTTTCACTAGTTATATTGTACGAGCAGACAGGGAGAGGGGACTTCCAGAAGAGCTCAATAACTTCACAAAATATGCAAATAGAATGCATAAGCGTACAGCCCTTGAAGTCATTTACCCAAGTGATGCTACAAGTTCACCTGAGCTTAAATCCTATATAGAACAAGATTTTTCTAAATTTGAAAAAGCTTTATATTCATTTGACTATAAGGATACTAAGTATGGGTATAAAAGGTTTATAGATGTAGAGAGTTTCATAGATTACTTCATTATAAATGAATTTTTTAAAAACTATGATGCTGGGATTTTCTCCACTTATTTCTATAAGGATACAAGAGGTAAATTACATATAGGACCTGTTTGGGATTTTAATAATGCAGCAGATAATTTTATTTCCGTTGCATTAGATGAACGTGGTATGGAGATGGTTCATAGAAATTGGTACTTTATGCTCATGAAAGATGAAGAGTTTGTAGAGGCTGTTATTAAGCGTTACCATGACCTGCGTGAACGATGGCTAAGCGAAGAGGTTTTATTAAATTATATAGATGAAACAGTCGCCTTTTTAGGAGAAGCTATCTGGCGTAATCATGAGGTGTGGGGATACAGTTTTGATCCTGAAAAAGTAGATGAAAATAATCGTTTAGCACCTCTAGATAGAAATGTAACCAGTTATGAAGAGGGCATTATGCAGCTTAAGGACTTTATTATTCAAAGAGGAAGATGGTTAGATAAGCATATAGAGACTCTAAAGCAGTATGCACATGAATCTAGGGTCAAGAAATTTAATCACTAAGATCTAAGGGGGACAAAATGAAAAAATTTATAATACTATGCGTTACTTGTATCGTCCTCTACCTGATAGGAGACTATCTTTATTATAATCAAGGCGTTTATATACCTACTTTAAAACAAGAAGAAGTCACAACGTTTGTGAAGAATATAGGTAAGGAAATTTATCTAAAGCAAGAGGGGCAGTTTAAGCCCTTTGAGATAAAAGGTGTCAACATGGGAGCGGGTATACCTGGACACTTTGCAACAGAGTATGCCATAACCCGGAAAGATTATATGAGATGGTTTAAGTCTATACAGGATATGGGTGCGAATACGATTAGAGTCTATACGATTTTATCGGATGATTTCTATGAAGCAGTTTATCAGTATAACAAGAATAATGATAATCCACTTTATATCATTCATGGTTTGTGGGTTAATGACTATGTACAGAATTCTCATATGGATGCTTATGCGCCAGATTTTGTAGATACCTTTATAAAAGATGGTAAGAATTTGATTGATATTATACATGGTAAGAAGAAGCTTTCATTAGGAAGAGGGCTAGGAAGTGGTTTTTATAAAAGAGATATATCACCTTGGGTGATAGGCTATATCTTAGGTGTAGAGTGGGAAGATGTGACAGTAGCTTATACCAACCATATGCAGAAAGATAAAAACGACTATAAAGGACCATATATGTATACGACCGAAGAGGCGAGTCCTTTTGAGGCTATGTTAGCTAGGGTAGGAGATGAACTTATTGCTTATGAAAGTAAAAGGTATGGCGAGCAGCGTTTAGTAGCTTTTTCTAACTGGGCTACTACAGATCCTTTTGATTATGGTGAAGTTGTTACAGATCACTTTGATAAGATTGCTAAGGTAGATGTAGAAAAGCTTCAAACAACAGAGGCATTTATCTCAGGGACTTTTGCTTCTTATCATATTTATCCTTATTATCCAGATTATTTAAGTTATGAGGAAGATAAGACGGCTTATGTAGATGAGTCGGGTAAGATAAATACTTATAGGGCCTACTTAAAGAAGATTAATGACCATCATACCATACCTGTTATCATTAGTGAGTTTGGAGTACCATCCTCTAGGGGAATGGCCCAAAGGGATATACATACCAATCGTAACCAGGGTAAGATGTCAGAAGAGGATCAAGCCCAGGCATTAGTAGCCTGTTATGAGGATATTAAGGCAGCAGGGTGTGCGGGTTCTATTGTATTTACCTGGCAAGATGAATGGTTTAAACGTACATGGAATACTATGCACGCAGTAGATTTACAGAAGACACCTTACTGGAGTGACTATCAAACTAGTGGGCAGTATTTTGGCCTACTTTCCTTTGATCCTGGTAAGGTGCAAAGTATTTGCTATGTAGATGGCGATCTATCTGAGTGGACAGAAAAAGATAAGGTAGTTCAAAAGGAAGATTTAGCACTTTCAGTTAAGTATGATGAAAAGTTTATTTACTTACTTGCTTATAAGAAAGGGTTAAGTGAGACGGATAAGTTGTATATTCCTATTGATACAACACCTAAGTCAGGCAGTACATATGATGAGAAGAGTGGCGTAAAATTTGATAGACCAGCAGACTTTATACTTGAGATAAATGGGAGAGAGAATAGCCGTGTATGGGTACAGGAAAGATATGAAGTTTTAAGAGCCATGTTTTATGGGGAGACACATGGGATTAATGCCTATGAAGAACCTCCAGTTAAAGATAGCAGTGTATTTAAACCTATTTATATGATTTTGCAAAATATAGATCTTTTAAGTGATGAGAGAAAAGAAGGTGAGCAACAAGCCGAAGTGTATGAAACAGGGCTTTTGACATATGGTCATGTTAATCCTTATAAGGAGGGGTATAACTCTTTAGCAGATTTTTGCTTTAGTGAG
>JAGAVZ010000054.1 GCA_017941635.1 Cellulosilyticum sp. | reverse complement strand
TACCTTTTATATTTCCGTACTCTCCACTGTTACCATCCCAATGCACATACCATATCGCAGTTCCATAAACTAGCATTGGTATTAATTGTGAAGGAAGTTTTGTAGACATTCTCTCTCTATCCCACTCATAATCAAGTGCAGTTTGTATGTCACTAGAAACATCCATTCCATCTGGTTGTCTAGGTATTGCTAAGAACTTAGGATTATTGTCTGTCATTATAGGTCTTATAGATTCAACTATTGAGAATACATGGTTAGACACTTGATTTGATTTATAATCTACCTTTGTATTCTTTTTATAATAAGTCCCATCATAAGCATCCATATATTTCTTCCATTCCTTCATTAAAGGAGCTTTAGCAACATATGCTTCTTTGAATTTAGAATATGCAAACTCACAGATTCTTTTTTCATCATCTGTAGGTTCATACCTTTTATAATTTTCTATCTCTTTGTTCTTTGTCATATATTACTCTCCATTCTTCGGATAATATGTCTTGTTGATTGGGCATCCAATAAGAAACCCAACCATCTTTTAAATTAGTTTCAAAAATCACTCCACTCTCATATTTTAATCTCTTACCTCTACCTTCAACATGGTAGCCGTTTTTAAGAAATTCTAAGCAAACTGAAAATGGTAAACACTTCTTCTTTGTCATTATTCTGCAACTTCCTCATAATAATCTTCGTTATCATATTCATCACTATTTTCTGGCTCAAAAGTATCACTCTTACCTTCTAACCATACTTGAAGTGCGATAGCTAGTGCCATTACGCAGTCATCATGTGAGCCTATTTGTGCATTTGTAGACCCATTATCTTCTATTATATATGATAAACATTCTTCTATAATCTTTTTACTTGGTATTCCTATGTGGAACTCTCTTATAAACTCTCCAAGTTTATCTATCATCATAGGTTTAGTTTTAGATGTAGTTTGCCACCCTAACTTTTGTGTTATGCTATCTGTAAATCTATCGTATATCTTTGCAAAATATAAATTCCAATAATCTTCTCTTTGTATTGATTTTAAAGTAGTTAAACCATGGTTATTAGCTTCCACTCCTAAATAAGCATCATTATATAGTCTAGCAAGTTTTGTAAGCTCTTTTCCAAATAAGTCTGGGTCTATATGCCCATACCACTTAGCAACTACATCACAATTTTGATTAAGTACTATCCCAACAGAGTAGTCACCATCAATTTTACCTTCTGCAACGTCTCCACCTATTACATAGAACTCATTTTCTTTAGGCATTTCCCATATTTCAACATATCCTTTATCATCTTCAATAGTATGTATACCATCACCATTTTCTTTAAGATAAAATTTCTTCCCGGGTTTTGCATGGTTAAGGTATTTTCTAAGTGCTGATATGTTAAACACAGGTCTACCACTTGCTATAAATGCTTCCTCTGGTGTAGAAGGGTACTCTTGGAAGAATAATTCTTCATCACCGGCACATTTATTTGCAATAGTTCTTCTTCTCCAGTTCATTTGCTCCAATGTTAAATTATTTGTTTTCATTAGATTTACTTCGTAATCACTTAAAGATTGTTCAAATATTTCTTTAGCTTGTTCATCTTTAAATGGTGTAGTATAAGACCTATCTGTAAACCAAGGGTAAAATAGTGGGATGAAATCATTCTCTCCCCTACAAGCCTTTTGCCACATATCATAGAAATATCCACCAACACCATTAGCAGTTGATTCGAGTATTACACATGAATTAGGTGTATCTGGAACACATTGTAAAAGTCCAAGCATTGTTGTCCCTGCATCTGGGAAGAATGCCACCTCTGAAGCATGTAGGTTGTGAACTGTTGCCGAACGACCAACCTCTACCGTTCCGGCAGTTGATACAGTTATTTTGCTTCTAAGTCCTGGATTATTCTTCTTTTCGTGTGGGTCATTTGTTGGATTTTCAAAAACTAATTCCTTACCATTTGAATATTTAATCATTGGTTTAAGT
Source organism: Cellulosilyticum sp. (assembly GCA_017941635.1). Taxonomy (GTDB): domain Bacteria; phylum Bacillota; class Clostridia; order Lachnospirales; family Cellulosilyticaceae; genus Cellulosilyticum. The sequence goes on along the minus strand of JAGAVZ010000054.1, from coordinate 1,171 downwards.
GGAACTGGTAATTCATCATAATAAAGTTTTGACATATTGAATAAGTTTTGAGTAGCTTTTTCTTCGTGGGCTATAATCATTGAATTGGTAAATGTATTTGTTGTTGTGTTATGGAATATATATCCCTCTGAATAAGTGGAAAATCCCATCTGTCTTGCTTTAAGTACTATAAATCTTTTAAGTATACCTTTTTCTTCACACTTTTTGATTTCTTCTTCAAACATTTCTTGTGCATCATTTATTTTAAAAGGTATTAATTTGGCTTCTTTGTTTCTTATTTTAAGGAATTTCTCTAAATAGAATGGTCTATCTTCTTTGATTTTCTTTAAGAGTAGTTTTGTTTTATCAGACATTTATTAATCAACCTCCACAAAATCAACATCTGTAAATATGTTATCTGCAAGGTCTTTAAGTTGCATTTCGATAGTTTTAACAGTTTTCTCAACTTTAACTTCATTTTTAGCTTTATGTCCAGTTCTATCAAGGACATCTTTACATGCTTGGAAAGCTACACCATCTATAGGTGAATCCATAAGGTCATTCATTTTCTCTAAGGCTTTTGCTCTAAGTGATTTTAACCTTATTTCAACCGCTTCATGTTCTTTCTTTTGCATGTCAGTTATAACCATTTGTACATCTTCTCTATTAATCCAAGAATATACTGTATTGATGTGTACATCCATAAGTCCTGCAAGTTCCTTATTAGTGTAAGCACCAGTTAAGTATAAGTGTACAAAACGTTGTAATTTGGTATCAAGAACAGTTATATCTGTTGACATTACTTGCCACCTCTCTTTTTACTATCAAAATTTAATAGTATAGAAGCTAATATAAAAGGCAATGTAAGTATACATAAAACGGTAGAGATATTTTCTAATGTCTTAGTCATATTAGTACCCCCTAACACGTTCTAACTTGTCTTGCATAGCATTTTCATATGCATCATCTATAATTTCCACATCAGACATAAATTCTTCTAATTCATTCTTATAATCTGGTGGTATATCATATAAACCATTTGAATCAAGCACTAATTCACTTGAAAATTTATCTGCTTGAGCTTGTATTTTATTTACTTTGTTCACATCATAGAAATTTATTATTTCTTCTTCATATGTTTCGGCACTTGTATCGGCAATTGTATCGGCGATTGTAGCATCATATGTATCGG
>JAGAVZ010000053.1 GCA_017941635.1 Cellulosilyticum sp. | reverse complement strand
ATCCTACACCGTTTATAACATCTTGATTGTATATAGCTGAATAATTCATTACTGTTCTCCCATATGTGTAACTCTATTTGCTATCTCTTTCATTTTACCATCTATTGTTTGTCTTTCTGAAAATTCACTTATATAACCACAAGTTCTGCGAACAATACTCATTTTGGATTTATCGTTATTTCCACACTTAGGACAAAAGAAATCATTTTCTGTTTCCGTTTTCGGCTTGAACTCTCCATAATACCCACATTTAAAACACATATCAGGTCTTACGTTCACTCCAAAATAATGTGTTTTATAAGAAGCATATCTAATCACCTCTTCTAAAGCACTTAAATTATGTCGCATGTTTCCAAACTCAACATATTGGATTGCTCCACCAGCACTTATTTTAGCGAACCTTGCTTCCATATCTATCTTCTCAAAAGGTAAAACCTCTTTAACTGACTTATAGTGGAATGAATTTTCATAATATCCTAAGTCTGTAACGCCTTCTATTATTCCAAATTCCTTTATATCATTTCTACAAAATTTAGTTGCTAAAACCTCGGCAGGACTCCCATATAAGCCAAACCCTATTCCTGTTTCATTTTTAGCTTTGTCAACATAGTTTCTTATATATTGCATTATTTGTTCTGCTTTATCTAGCATATCCTCTTCGCACATATCTCTGCCGTATAAAGCTTTAATACAATTCCATAAACCTACATATCCAAAAGAGAATGATACATAACCACTTGTTAATAGTTTTTCTATAGTTTCTTCTGCCTCTAATCTAGCAAATGCTCCACTCATGTATAGTATAGGAGCTTGTTTTGCTTTAACATCTTTAAGTATATTTAATCTAAATATCAATGCTTCTTTTGTTAATTCTAGCGCTCTATCTAATATCTCATAGAATTTTTCTTCACTTCCATTTGATTGTATAGCAGCTCTTACTAAATTTATAGAACACACACCACCGTTAAACCTTCCAAGTGTAACATATTCCCCTGTATTAGGGTTAATATAACTACCTAGATAGCTTCTACATCCCATACTTGATTTATAATCACCAGTTGTTTCAACACATTTTTCATATGAAATATAATCTGGATAGAATCTTCTACTAGAACACTCTACTGCCATCTGGAATATATCATAGTTTCTATCACCTGGTAGTTTATTTAAGCCGTCTTTAAGTACAAAGATTATTTTAGGGAATACTGGCGTAACACCACCTGTTAAACCTTGTGTTCTTACTTTTAAATAACTCTCTTGAATTAATCTTCCGAATCTATCATCAGATAAACCAAACGATATTGTGCTGAATGGCACCTCTGCGCGGCTATTCGTAAGTGTTTGAATTTCATATTCTAGGCTTTGACAGGCATCATAAGTTTCCTTTACTGTTCTTTGCCAAGCATACTCTTCCCTCTTTTCTTCAATTATCCACAGCCTGGCTATTTCTAGGTGTTTATTATAAGATTTCTCTACATACTTAGATAGGTGTATATCTAAATCAGGGAGGGTTAGCCCTCCGTAGGTATTGCTAGATACATGCCCTAAAATTTGAGCCAATAAAGCCATAGCTGTTGATATTGATTTTGGTGATTCTATTTTTGTTCCAGCTATTTCAAAACCATTATCTAGCATATCAGGATAGTTTATAAGAGCACAGTTAGGTATAGGTAATGCAAGATAGTTTGAGTCGTGT
>JAGAVZ010000052.1 GCA_017941635.1 Cellulosilyticum sp. | reverse complement strand
CAATACACTCCCAAGAAAACTCCTTAATTATCGTACACCTGAGGAATTATTTGAGGATGAACTAGATATGATCTATGCAACATAATTTTGTGGTGAAATAAAATAACACTGTTAGTTCAACTTGCTATTGCAATTTAGGTTTTTATTATATCAATTACTTTTCCAGACTTTATAGCATTTTTTTATAGGAAAGCATAACTCTGTCACAAACTGGTTTGGATCTTGTTCATTTCCTGGTGAGCGATAATAAGTTGTAAAAGGTATACCTGCCATTTTATAATCATTTTCCTTAATCCATTTTTCTATGTAGACATTAATCTCTTCAATTTGTGTATACTCTCCCTTGAAGGCAATTGCTGCTACTTGGCACTGCGGAACTTGGAAACATTTTATATCACCTGTTACCTTATAAGGCTTGTCGATTACGTATTGTACTTCTACATCTATTATAGAATGTTTAAAATCTAAATGATGCGTAATAGCAAATGTATAAGGCACTTCTGCCAATCGAACGCCTTGCTCTTTACATTCCTCTACTAATCTCCCCCAGAGTCTTCCCTCCTCAGGAAATTTATGAATGATATCACGTAAGCTTACAACTGTTCTTTTTGGTAGTACCTTTACATTCACTTCTAATGCCAATGTAACCTTATCTTCTTCTAATTCATCGATTACCTTTCTAATTTGCTTGATTTGCTTATTAATTACATTTCTTTCCTCAATCTTTTCTTCTATTTTCTCTTCCAGAAATGTTCTTAACTCATCATCCGAATGAATATCTTTTTGAATCTCCTTAATCTCTTGTAAGCCAAATCCTAATCCCTTCAAGACTTGAATCTGATTAGCCTTTATAATTTGTGATTCATCATAATAACGATAGCCTGTTGTTTCATCCACATAACTTGGATGTATAAGCCCCACCTTATCATAATGTCTAAGCATATGGATACTTACACCTGTTAACTTTGAAAATTCCCCAATCTTTAGCATATATCCACTCCACGTCTTTTGTTTATGTTATATTTCGCCTGACTGTAGAATTTTCTTTAAGCACCATATTTCTATCTATACTAAATATTTTTTATAAATAGTATATTACTTAATTCATTTACATACGTTTGCTTATTAGTTGTGTAGATTTATTTACTTCAACTCAATTTATTTAATAGCATATATTGTACCTTTATAACTTAGATTTATCCTATTGATTTAATAGGGTGTCTAATCACTGTTTTTAATTTTTCAGGCGCTGTTTTTCTAGGGTCTCCTAAATAAATCTCATGATGTTTTCTTGTAGCTGATATATCTTCCTCATAACCTTGTTCTTTAATAAACTCTTGCATTTTTCGGATTGTTTGTGGTTCATCATCATATGCCCCTATGTGCATAATCTGTGCGCATAAGCCTTCTTCTAATTTTTCAAGTCGAGCTATAGATAAATCTAACTTCGGCTTTTTCTTATGTAAGATTTCTTTTGCTTTGACAAAGACTTCTTCTGTCACAAACTCGGGCTGTCTAATCATAGAAGTCCAGTGGAAGTCCTCCTTATTTTCTATTTTACCATCACACATTACTTGCTCATGACACCAAAGACCTTCCAATGGTGGCACGACATAATCAAAGTATCTCTCAAAGTGTACATTGCTTTTTGGACTCATTTTAATGGCATAAGATAAACCATATAAAATTTCACAAGCCTCCTTATATTCTGCACATGTATTAGGATCACCCTTACCATCTATCATAATAAATGTCATCTCTGGTACTTCTATTAGCATTGGTTGTGTCTTAGGCTGATAAAACACTTTATCTCTTTTTTTGTAATCTACCTTTTTCATCTTTGTCCCTCCAGAATCTATGTCCTATATCTACTATTTCATCTCTCAAATTTTTAATCATATCCACTCAATCCACTTTTTTGTTTATAAGTAACTTATCTCATAAGTATAATTTTTGAATTGCCTATTATATGGTTAATCCATCGCAATTATTTATCTTTGATATTTAATTTATGCCTATACAATAACTTAAATCTAGCATATTTCTCTATGCTCTTATTAATAATTGTTGATACGCTTTTTCTTCTAAATCTGCAATCTCTAATATCATTTGTGGTACTTCCTCTAAATTTTCTCTTTGCTTTAATAGATAATCTATAATCTGATTAACCATCTCTTCAATTTTCAAACCACTTTGTTCAAATAATTTAGCAGCCTCTAGCCATTGATGTACCTTATTCTTTTCTCCTAATACTTGTAATACACCTACTAAATTTTCTCTAGCTGCTCTATAAAGGATATCCTCTTTATCTTGACCACCATCTATCAAGTAAACCTTATCATCATCATAGCCTACCATCATAATATAATGAATTGGAATATGGATGTGCTTATAAATCTTAGGGAAATAGCGTAGTTCGTACATATCTACTGGGCCTAATATAATCGTTCTTCCCTCATCAATTTCTTGCTTAGCCACGCTTATCATCTCTTCAAAAGGCATTCCTTCTTTATGTTTATAGGTAAAGCCTGCAATTGGAGACATAAATGCATACATTTTATCTACCATGCCATTACTCCAAGCAGCCTGTCTATATTGCTCTCCTTTAGCATAAGCAAAATTTCCTGTTCCACTGATACTAAAAAAGAAAAAGGGTGGTAATATTTCCCCCAATGTTTCACTATATAAATCCTCTATACCTGCCCACATACATTCATAATCTCTTACATGATGTTTAACCTCTATTAACTTTTTCCCTATAATATTCACTCCTCATTTCATAATGATATCCTTTAATAGTAATCCTTATATCTGACCTTCCTAATGTCTTGCAAACCTTTCTATATAAAGAATAAACCCTCGCATTATGCGAGGGTCAATACATCTTTTTTATTATTTTTAAATAAATTATTCTCTTACGCGTTATAGGTTTGTTGAACCATCCATAGCACACCTCTTGCATAATCCCCTTTGAAGCTACCTACTTCAAGTGGAATGAGTTTTGCGTTTACTTATGGTTGTAACGCTTCACAAGTTGCTTTTACATCTGCACCAATGATTGAGGCAATAGATGATGCCATAACAAAGATATATTTAGGTGCTACGTTTTCATCCAGTTCAACAATCGCTTTTTCTAATGTATCCATTTTACCAAAAGTCACATCTTTTTCTTCCATATGTGTAGAATAAACTTTTGCCCCTTCTGCGGCATTTAAGCTTCCGATACCTTCTACCGCATAGTGCGTTGTTCCTGCTGGACCAAATTCTAAGATGCAAGCATCCTGAATGCTAGCAAGTGTCCATAAAAGTCCCCTTCTACCTGATGGGAGTGGCATATATTTATACATTTCCATGTTTACGTCCTCCTTCAACTAAAAATAAGATCTGTTTCATCACTGAAATGGGTAATGAGTAACCAATGTTTTGGGCTTCATTATCAAATGTCATTTGAGTTAAGCCATGTTGTTTAAGAAGGATTGGACTCTCGTGTCCTACATAGATATCGCCACCCATTGTGCCATATAATGCACGAAGTGGTGCAATGTTTGCAATACGGCTTACATATGGATTGAATCCTTTTTGAATTAATCTTTCTTTAAATGGTGTATCTACATCATATAATTCTCTTACTTGAATAAAGATTGGCTCTAAACTTAAATCCGAAAGGATATTGGCACTACGTACCAAGAAACAACTTGCTACAGTCCAACAATCACATAGCCACTCAATGTATAAACATCATTCCATGTTCTAGCTGATAAGCTCCCATTAAGCCATAACATCGCACTTTGAATACGGTCGCTATACATGACTGAGAAGAATGAAATCACGCCACCTAAAATCGTGTTAACTGCAACCCCTGCCAGTACAATACGTCCTGGCCTAAGACCATTTTTCCATGCCATCATATACACCAGTGCACATGCAATGGCCCACCCAGAAATGAAAGTAGCGGCATCAGTGGTGTAAACTTTGGTAATACAACCACAATAATAATTGCCACAACTGTTGCCCCACTCGATACCCCAGTAATCCCTGGGTCAGCTAGTAGGTTTTTCATTACTGACTGTAAAAGTAAACCTGATATAGCTAGCCCCGCCCCTACTAGAGCTGCTAATATATTTCTAAATAATACTGCTACTGTTGGTGCTTCGCCTTCTTTTACTTTACCAAATACTGATGTTTCTGTTTCTTTGATTTCATTAATAAAAGCTGTTGCTTGTTCTACTTTATTAATTTCTTCCCCTAATTTTTCAATTGTTAATACGAAATTATCAAGTGATGTTGAATCAAAGTAGAAAATATCAAGACCTAATGCTGCTACTTCATCTACTTTCTCTTTGAAGTGTTGGTCAACAACTACAACATCTGGATCTAATGATACGATTTTTTCTAAATCTGGGTCTGTTGCCATTCCTACTTCTTCGATGCCTACATAACGATTTGGTAATTTGTTAGCTGTTTTTGGAACACCTACAAGCTCTGCATCTAATTTATCAAATACCTTATTTCACTTCTTGCTAAAGGGAAAATATTTTTCTTACTGATTTTTTATGAGATGATTGAATGCCTTCATCAAATCCTTGTTATCCGTCCTTTTCTTTCTTCATCCTTTTGCCTGTACTTATTATAAAGTTTTGGATAAACTCTACTTCCTTTATACAAAGCTTGGGCGCTATTTTGTTGAAGTTTTATTTCTTTTAACTTGGATTAATTGAGCTTTCACTTATATATATGTCTTTAGAAAATACAAATCCCCCTAATTTGTTGAATAAAATTAGAGGGATTTATATTTTTATTTAATTACCTTATAAATTACTACACACGTGCTCTTTTAATTTTCTTAGAGGTTGTCTTTTCAAAAGGTACTTCTCTTACCTTTAAGGTATGGATACGTTTATATAAAGGTACATTTTTATTAACTTCATCTACAATT
>JAGAVZ010000051.1 GCA_017941635.1 Cellulosilyticum sp. | reverse complement strand
TTTTACCTCTTTCAGTTACGTACTTAGATAATCTTTGAGTGTTTTTGTAGTCTATTCTAGCGTCTTTAGAAGCACAGAATTGACATACTCTTTTCTTTTTACGTCTCTTCTTGTTTATCATAGTAATTTCCCTCCTTCTTATAGCAATAGGTAAGACTTTGACATTATCGCCGTCTTTTCCCCTGCTCCACACCGTACGTGCAAGTTTCCCTGCATACGGCGTTCCATCAATTATTTGTATTCTCTTTTATTTCAATATTATTATTTCCAACTTTCTCTCTGAATTTATTCACTTTCGCTATTTGTTCTTCATCTAATTGTAGTCCTTCAATGTATTTATTGATAGTTTCTGAATTAGTCGCATGGATAAGTTTGTGAACTTCAGTTGTTAAAAATACAAGATTTTTATAACTGTCATCTCCACCTAGACTTCTAGGTATTTTATGATGACATTCCATATTGTGTGGACTAAGTAATTTATCAGTAATTTTGCATCTACCATGTTGTCCTACATAAAGTGATATCCTATTGTCGTTATATGCTGTTGACATATTCTTAATAGGGTTATTCAACATATATCTAATAATTCTGTTGTCTATTCCCTTTACGTTTTCGTGTATAGTTAATCTTCCTTCTTCAGTATAATCGCATATACCATAAGGTAAGTTTAAAGGTTTTTGATACTTCACTCCATAGACGGGATATAGTGCTTGTTTACACACATAGTTTATTTTACCATTGTATCTACCGTATATCCTTTTATATGTTAAGTTGGGGTCGCCTTTGTTGGTGATTATATCTTTTAGGCGATTTTCTAAGGTCTTTCTAACATAAAAGTCAATCTCTGCGAAATCTCCACTCACGTTAGTGGCTATCCTATAATAGTTATGAAGTCCTAAGACAATACTATTATATTCATTTACCTTCATTGCCGAAGGCGATTTTTGTATTTCTTTGATTTTGTCTTTTAGTTTATTAATCGCATTTTGTTTAGCCTTTTCGGTCATTCTTGAACTTGTAACTAATTTCTTATTCTTTTCTTGGACGGTTATTTTAAAACCTAGAAACTCTGTCCTTCCTTTTCTAAGGTTAGTTATTTTGGATTTTTCCTCACTTATATCAAGGTCTAATCTGTCTTTTAACCAACTTTTGACCGCAAAATACATCTTTTTGGCAGTTTCGTAATCCTTGCACATTAACTTAAAGTCATCTGCATATCTGATAATGTATACTTCTTTAAGATTTGTTTTCCTAAGTGCTACATACTTACCACTTTTATCTTCTACATTATCTCTTTTACCAATAGTTCTGTATCTGACATAATCCTTTTTAGTTGGAATTCCTTCCCACTGTGAGTGTATCCACCAGTCTAGTTCATTAAGAACTACGTTTGAAAGTAGTGGAGATAATATTCCACCTTGTGGAGTACCCTTAGTGGGTATGCCTTCACCTTCAATTGGTGCTTTAAGCATTTTGCTAATGACACAGATTAAATTTTTATCCCTAATTCCTAAAGTCCAAAGTTGTTTAATTAGTTTTCCGTGATTGACATTGTCGAAGAACCCTTTTATATCTATGTCAACCACATAGTGTAGTTTACTTAGATTAACTTTTTGGTAAAACCTTGCTATTGCATGGTGGGTACTTCTATTAGGTCTGAAACCATAACTTGTGTCATAAAATTTCGCCTCAAGAATTGGTTCAAGAACTTGTTTAATGGCTTGTTGTATTAACCTATCACCTATTGTCGGTATGCCTAGAGGTCTTAATTTACCATTACCCTTCGGAATATATACTCTACGTACTTCTTGGGGTGTGAAATTTTGTAACCTAATCTTACTTTCATTTACATATTTGTCAATATCCATATTGGATATGTCCGTAATAGTAAGTTCATCAGTTCCTCTAGTTTTAGAGCCCGTGTTTGTCTTTATATTTCTAAATGCTAACCGTAGGTTTTCATCACTTGTGATGATTTCCATAAGGTTTTTGAAATTCTTACCTTCGGTAGATTGTTCATATAAAGTATCATAGACTACTTGCATATCATAATATTCATTATTTCTAAGCGATTGTTTCTTCAATCCTTTAAGTTCGTTGTGCAAGTCAACTCTCCCTTTCGTATTACTACTAAGAGATTGTTTCTTTTAGTCTTACTCGAACCTTACAATATAATAATATTTACTTTAAAATGTACTAATTGACTTAGGGCTATCCCTCCGCTACTTGTTATCATAGTTTCATCGGTACTATGCCCCTACTCTCACTACTGTAAAATATGGTTTCTTATCTAAACAAGACGGATTGTCCCCCATATACTGTTTCATAGGAGTTAAGTCCTCCACATCAGTAGCTTTCCACGTTCCATTATAATTAGCTTTGCATATATCCTTAGGTCCTTCCTATAGTCCTGTATGCTTGAATATGCCTTTTAACATATTAAGGAATTTCATACATTCTAATCTTACTTTACCTCACATACTGGGCTTAATACCCCCACACACATTTCTATGTGTTCATCCTATAGAACCGTACATTCAGAAGTTCGTCAGTCCAATGGACATTCTAACCATAGATATTTTATAGCCACCCGACCTATAACACACTCGACCCCCTCGGGTTCGCATTTCCTCTTACGATTGAATAAACAATCAAGTTAGGGTGTGAACTCAGCCGACTTCAACGGGCTCTATTACCCTCATTAACTTAACTTAATGAACGCAATCCGTAGTATCAGTGAAAGCACTTCAGGGCGTTACCCCATCATTTTACTTTTCATTATAATAGTTCTAAATTTTGAATTTTCAAATTTTAGCCCTAAGGTGTAGGACTATTGAATTTTCAATAATTAGTCTAGTCTTTTCAACTAAAAACGTGTCGCACAGAATGGTATATCATCATCATCTATAGCTTGGAAACCTTGAGGATCTAATCCTGTAGGTGCAAAGCTTGGTTCAAAATTCGGTTCGAACCCTTCATTAGATTGATATGGATTATCTGATTTATTTCTATTACTATCTAAAG
>JAGAVZ010000050.1 GCA_017941635.1 Cellulosilyticum sp. | reverse complement strand
ATTCAATCAAGATGTGCAATATTCAGATTTGCTCCAATAAAATCAGCACAGATAATAAAAAGATTACAGTATATATCAGATCAAGAAAATATTGAAGCTGATTTATCTGCACTAGAAAACATTGTCTACTTTACTCAGGGTGATATGAGACGTTCCATAAATATTCTCCAGGCATCAACAACTACTGACAATAAGGTAACAGAAGAAACAGTATTTGATGTAATCAGTCGTGCAAAACCAAAAGATGTTAGAAAAATAATTAATAAGGCAATTGACCGGGATTTCATGGCTGCAAGAGATTTGCTTAGAGATATTATGATAATAGATGGAATAAGTGGTGATGATTTAATCACACAATTCTATCAAGAAGTAAGTCAAATGACCGCTGAAGGTTTAATCTCTGAGGAAAACTTTGTTAAATTAATGGAATACATGAGTGAATGTGACTATAGAATACGTGAAGGTGCAAATGCAAGACTTCAATTAGAAGCTTTATTAAGTAAATTTTTACTAGTTAACACTAAATAGGATGCATTAAATTGAAATGGGTAGAAAAATATGCACCCAAAACAATGGGTGAAGTACTTGGAAATGCCAAAGCAAAGGCAGAAATCGAAGTATGGGCTAAAAAGTGGTCTGATGGGATTGCTCAAAAACCATTATTACTCATGGGATCTCCAGGTATAGGTAAAACAACCATGGCACATCTTGTTGGAAAAGAATATTTTTCTGAAACAATTGAAGTAAATGCAAGTGATAAAAGATCTTATGATATATTAAAAAGAACAATTGGTGAAGCAGCACAAACAAAAAGTCTCTTCCATTCAGGATACAAGTTAATAATAATGGATGAAGTAGATGGAATTAATGGGCGTGATGACTCTGGTGGAGTAAGGGCAATTAATGAAACCATCAAAAATTCCAAACAACCCCTTATTATGATGGCAAATGACCCATACAGTAAACGGTTAACATCAATAAAAAGTAAATGTCAAGCAATTAAATTTACTAAAATACACACAAATACTATAAATGCACAACTAAAAAGGATATGTGAAAGGGAAGATATCCAATATGATGCTGAGGTTTTAAAACAGCTAAGCAAACAGTCTAACGGTGATTTACGTTCAGCAATAACAAGCCTGGAGGCTATTGTAGATAGTTCTAAGGTGATAACTAAGGATAGTTTAGATGTAATTTCACAAAAAGATGGAGAACAGAATGTATTTGACACAGTACGTGTGGTACTTAAGAGTAAAACTCCAGAACATGTAATTGATGCAATGAGAGTAGAGGCACAACCACAATTTTTAGTAGAATTGATAGCAGAAAATATTCCGCGGGAATATGAAAAGGTTGATGAAATAGCTAAAGCATATGAAATGATAGCACTGGCTGACTTAAATCTAGCAAGAGCATTTAGAACACAGAATTATACCTACTGGAAATATGCATTTCTCTTTATGGGAAGAGGAGTTGCAGCTTCTAAGGCTAAAACATATAAGAAGTTTGCCAGATATACAAACTCAACAGTATATGGTAAATTGTCTAAGGCTAGAAAAAATAAAAATCTCATAGATGCCGTAACAAGCAAGATGTCTAAGAGACTACATACATCACCATTGGAGTTACAAAAACAGATACCATTTTATTCAGTGATGTTTGAAGACAATGAAAGAGCATACGACCTTAAGGAATACTTCAAGTTGGAAGATGATGAGGTAAAGTTATTCAGGTCACGTAAAATTCCAGCATCCATAGAGAAAAAACGAATCAAAGAACTTCAAAAACAACAAGAACTTGAAGAAAAAGAAATACAGAAAGCCAAAAAAGAAGCACTCAAAAATAGTGTTAATGACAAAACCAAAAAGCTCACTGAAGATGCTCACAAAAAATCTTCTACAGATAAAAAAGAAACTCCTAAAAGTTCTAAAACCAATGAAACTACACAAAAAGAAGATACAAAGATATCAACCAAAAAGCAATCTGATAAGAAATCAAAATCCACCACTAAAGCAAAATCAAGCAAAAAATCAAATCAAAATAATAAACAAGATAAATCTTCTGTTGAAGATAATACTGATAATTTAAAAGAGAATGATGTGGAAAAAAATAATAAAAAGGATAAAAAGCCTAAATCAAAACAAACTACATTGTTTGACTTTTAATATT
>JAGAVZ010000049.1 GCA_017941635.1 Cellulosilyticum sp. | reverse complement strand
AGCACCATATCGTTCAACAGATGTTATTGCTAATACAAAAGGGATTGATGTTGTATTAGATGGACACTCTCATAGTGTGATTAAATCTGATGAAGTGGATAATGCAGAAGGTAAAAAAGTTCTTCTTTCACAAACAGGTACTAAATTAGAGTCAATTGGTAAATTAGTCATTAAAGCAGATGGTTCACTTTCTACAGAATTAGTAAAAGAGTATACAAAGAAAGATGAAGCAACTGCAACATTCATAGGGAAAATCCAAGAAGATTTACAAACAGTATTAAATACAGTAGTCGCAAAATCAGATGTAGAATTAAGTATTAATGCAGAAGATGGCACAAGAGCTGTACGAAATAGAGAAACAGCTATTGGAGATTTTTGTGCAGATGCTTATCGTTATGTATCAGGTGCAGATATTGCCTTTGTAAATGGTGGAGGTGTTCGTGCAACAATTGCTAAGGGTGAGGTTACATATGAAGACATTATTAATGTTCATCCTTACGGCAATGAAATGTGTGTTATAGAAGTAACAGGTCAAGAGATCATTGATGCACTGGAATTAGGTAGCAAGAATATATTAGCTGAAACAGTTACCAAAGCTGAAGATGGCACTTTAAATGCTGCAGGTGAAAGTGGTGGATTCCTTCAAGTTTCAGGTCTTGAGTATATAATTGATCCAGCTATAAATTCTAGTGTTGTAGTAGATGAAAATGGTTTATTTGTTAAAGTTGATGGTGAGCGTCGTGTTAAAGAGGTGAAAGTCCTTAATAAAGAAACAGGCAAATATGAAGCAATTGACTTAAATAAAACCTATACATTAGCTGCTCATAACTATATGATTAAATCTATGGGTGATGGCTTTAGTATGTTTGCTGATAACGCTTTAATACAAGATTCTGTAATGCTTGATAATCAAGTATTAATAACTTATATTAAAGACAATCTTAAAGGCGTAATTGGTGAGGATTATGCATCACCAGAAGGACGTATTACAGTATTAGGAGCAAATGAAGCTAAAAAAGCAGCATAAGTTTAAAATTTTATAATTAAATCATTGAATCAATAAACCTACTAATGGGGGATGTACTTTCGTTAGTAGGTTTTATAATGCCCAAAATATTTTTAAAAGATGCTTTGGTATGGTTGTAAATAATATTGAGATAAGAGCTTTTACTAAGACTTGAAAGCTCAAACGATGCTCGTTATAATAGTCAAGGTATGTATGGTGCTTTTAAGACATTCAACTTAGAAGGTAAAAGGGAATGTAGTGAGAATCTACAGCAGCCCCCACTACTGTAATAGCTGATGAAAACTCAATAAATCGTCCATTGAGCACATGCTCGAGAAGGCATGAGTGAGTAAAGAGAAGCTTAAGCCAGGAAACCTGCCATAACTATAGAATATCGTGTTCTCTTTGGGTGGGAGAAAGCAAGAAGGAGACAAAATGAATAAAGTATTAAAGCCTATGAAGCTGATGCTGCTGTGTATGATGGTTGTAGCAATGCTTGTAGGATGTACAAGTCATGTCACATCTGATGAAAATCGTGAAAATCGAGTAGATGAAAAAACACAAAATGGCCTCTATCCTATTACAGTTACAGATTCTTATGGAGATGAAATAACGCTAGAGGCAGAAGTAGAGCGTTTGATTTCTGTTGCACCAAATATTACGGAAATGGTATATGCACTAGATGCCCAGGATAAATTAGTAGGCAGAACAGATTATTGTACTTACCCTGAGCAAGTTGCAGAGGTAGAATCGATTGGTGCAATTTTCCCTCCAGATATTGAAAAGATAATTAGTTTAGAACCAGATCTTTTGATTACTTCAGCACATTTTGATGAAGAAAGTGCAGCTAGATTAGAATCAGCAGGAATCAAAGTCATGAGCTTATATGAAGAATTTGATGTGGAAGGTGTCTATACAATGCTTAAGACATTAGGCGTTGTATTAAATAGACAAGAAGAAGCCCAAGCTATAATAGATGAAATGAAAGCAACGATTAAAATAGTTCAAACAAAAGTAGAAGGTTTAGAGAAACCAACTGTTTATTATGTAGTAAGTTATGGTGAATCTGGAGACTTTTCAGCACCAGAAAATAGTTTTGTAGGTGGTTTAATTAACCTTGCAGGTGGCAAAAATATTGTACCAGCATCAGATAGTTGGTTTTATACATTAGAAGCGCTATTAGAAGCAGATCCGGAAATAATCATTGTTCGCAAAGGTGAAAAAGAAAGCTTTATGACTGCCCCAGGCTACAGTGAGTTAACAGCTGTAAAAGAAGGGAAAGTATATGAGATAGATAGTGATTTATTAGATCGTCAAAGTAATCGTAATGCAGAAGGGGTATTAGCATTAGCAAAAATAATACACCCAGAAGCTTTTAGCCAATAAAAGGAGCATCTATGGAAAGTCAAAAAAGAAAAGGTTATTTTTTAATGATTTTATTAACTGTTTTTTTGCTCTTATGTATCGTCATATCGGCAACAGTTGGCTCAGCTTCACTCACTATTTGGGATAGCTTACAGGTGATTTTATCTAAAGTACCCATCTTAAATAGATTGATGAATTATGAGCCACCACGACAAATATATGAAGTAATCATATGGCAAGTACGCATGCCGAGAATCTTACAAGCAGCTTTTGTAGGAGGAAGTCTTGCGGTAGTTGGATGTACATTTCAAGCTATTTTTAAAAATGCATTAGCAGATCCGCATATATTAGGGATTTCATCTGGTGCTTCCCTAGGCGCAACTATAGGAATTTTATCGGGAATCACCCTTAATTTCTTTGGTTTAGGAGTCACCAGTATTTTTGCATTTATAGGAGCAATTTTAACTGTAACATTGGTTTATCGTATGGGTACATGGGGAAGTCGAATGAATGTGACGAATCTGCTTTTGGTAGGGACAGCCATGAGTACCCTTTTAAGTGCCATGATTTCATTATTGATGATTTTTAATAGAGAACAGCTGGAAAAAGTGTATTTATGGACATTAGGGAGCTTTTCATCTGCTACTTGGGATAAGATGAAATTTGTAATGATTATTACAGTGGTGGGAGTGGTTATACTTTGTTTTTATAGTAGAGAGTTAAATGCTTTGCTGACGGGAGATGAAGTGGCAGCAAGTTTAGGCGTAGATACGGATAGGGTAAAAAAAATCTTAATTATTGTGGCAGCTTTACTCATAGCAGCAAGTGTTTCTGTCAGTGGACCGATTGGTTTTGTGGGTTTAATTATGCCGCATTGTATGCGTTTATTAGCAGGATCAGATCACAGGCGGCTTCTACCATTATCTATGTTAGCAGGTGCAAGTTTTACGATTGTATGTGATACCATTGCGAGAACTGTAGCAGACCCAACTGAAATACCAGTAGGTGTTATTACCGCTGTTTTTGGGGCACCTTATTTTATCTATTTATTGTATCGTCATACGAAAGGTGGGAGGGGATAGAGATGATTCAAAAGCAAAAAAGTAGCTTGGATTCAACAAATCATTTATCGGTCAAGCAACTTGGATGGAAACCACAAGCACAGCAAGAAGCGATTTTAAAGGATATCTCCACCACCTTTAAAGAAGGTGGCTTTTATGGAATTATGGGACCAAATGGTTCGGGAAAAACATCTTTTATACGCCATATCCTTAGATTTTTAGAAATTAAGGAAGGGAGTATTCGTTTAAATGGAGACAAACTTCAGAATTATCCTAGAAAAAAGTTAGCAACACAAATTTCTTTTGTGCCACAGAACGTCAATATGGAAGTGGATTTTTCAGCATATGAAGTTATTGCGATGGGAAGAATGCCTTACCAATCACGTTTTAAGGATTATTCTACAGAAGATCATAAAAAAATTGAACATGCTATTAAGATTACAAAATGTCAAAATTTAAGAGAAAAGCCATTTTCTCATTTAAGCGGAGGAGAGGCACAGCGTGTTTTAGTAGCAAGGGCGATTGCACAAGACACATCTTATCTTGTCCTAGATGAACCGATTTCACATTTAGATATTCGTTATCAGATTGAATTAATGGAAACCTTAAAGTATCTCAATGAAAAAGAAGACAAGACGATTATTGCCATTTTACATGACCTTAATTTAAGTGCAGCTTATTGTAAAGAGGTTGTCTTAATGAAAGATGGGACTGTTTTTGCCCAAGGCTTAGTGGATGATGTACTCACCAAGTCCAATCTAAAGGCAGTTTATGATATGATATTTGAAATTTATGAGGCGGACCATAGAAAGCAAAGATTTTATGTACCAGTAATTCCCTCGTAAAAGAATTGTGATGAATCAAGCAATTCTTTTATTATAAGTTATAAAGGATTGTTAAAATTTATTTTATAAAGAATATAAAACCCTATAATCCTATTAAGATTAATGAGCCGTTATCTATTAGATTTAAAAATCTAGTAGATAACGGCTCATGTGATCTAGATGGATTATAGGGGTTTTTTAGTTCAAGATAGGCTAATAGATTATACATAACAGGGAAATATTACAAGCGTTCATTGAGTTTTTGAAAGGTTTGCATAATCAGTGTAATATATTTTTCCACCAGTAAAGGTTGATAGATTCTTGAGGCAATTTCATGTGCTTTGGCAAGTGGATTAGGTAATGTCATAATATTGAGGGCAATTGAATGACATGATGAAAGAATCATATCATTAAGCTCAGGCATTGTTTTATTAAAGCACAAAGTTAGTACAATATACATATCTAGGTTTTTGTCAGCTAAATCATCAGGGATATCTTCTAGTGGCATAGTATCTTCTAAGTGGATATCAAAACCAATTTGCTGATAAACATTTGTAGCAACTTCTAGCATAAGCTGGGTAAGATAACAGGATTTAATAGCAATAAGGAGATTATGAATCATCAGAGGTTCATCTACTTGATGGATAAAGGTTTGTTGACAACCGATTTGCCAAGGGTATAGACCTTTTTCATCAGGGATAATAATATGGCAGACATGCTCCTCTTTAAGAAGAACAAAGGGAAGTAACGCTAGTGTGTGATTTTCTTTAAAGACATATTGAATCCAGGGATCATTGAATAAAGAAGGTTGGTCGACTAAAGGCATATAATGTTTAACAATTTGAGTAATGAGCCCACGGGCTAGTGGTTTATCAATAACGAGCTGCATACAAAATTCTACCCCTATTAAGTCAGCTAATCCAATGGTGTGTAGTGCAGGGGAACCATTCATATTTAATTCAAGAACTTGATAGTTTAAATCGCTATTCATAGAGCAACTCCTATTAGGTAAACGTGTTATATTATCATTATGAGCAAAATAAAAGAAATATATCCATTTACAGGAAAATGTTTGTGTAAAGGAGTAATAAAAGATTTAATGAACAGGTGTCTTTACAGATGTCTAAAAATGTTGTAATATATTTAAAAATAATAAAGTTTAAATTATTTAAAAAATAAAAGGAAGGGTTAATATGGAGGAGATGATATACCAACCACATATTCAATGTCGTAAGCAAGATGCAGCACCCTATGCCATATTACCAGGAGATCCAGCTCGAGTAGACAGAGTGATACCTTATTTAACAGAGGTGAGAACAATTGCCTTTAACCGAGAATACAAAAGTATTGTAGGAAAGTATCAAGGGATTATGGTCATGGTAGTATCTACTGGAATTGGTGGTGCTTCTATGGGGATTGCGGTAGAAGAACTGAGTCGTATAGGGGTACATACGATGATTCGCATTGGAAGTTGTGGTGCATTAGATGAAAAGATAGCCTTAGGTGATTTAATTTTGGTGAATGGTGCAGTTAGAGATGAAGGGACATCAAAGGCATATATTGATGGGATTTATCCAGCCATTCCAGATACTCATTTGTTGATGAAACTTATACAGGAGGCAAAAGTCAAAGGATATCCGTATCATGTGGGAAAAGCAAGAAGTCATGATAGCTTTTATACAGATGAGGAAGAGCAGATTGATAGCTTTTGGGCAGCAAAAGGTATTTTGGGCTCGGATATGGAAACAGCCGCTTTGTTTGTTATTGGAGGTTTAAGAGGTGTTCATACAGCCTCTATCTTGAATACTGTCGTTACAAGTAATGGTAGACTAGAAGAGGGCATCAATGAGTATGTATCAGGAGAAAGTAAAACAAGCCAAGGAGAGAAGAATGAAATCTTATTGGCACTAGAAGCACTTGTAAAATGGGATGAAGAATTGAGTAAAGGGAGAGATTAAGATGAATAAGAGTATATGGTCATTAAAATTAAATACTGCAGCACTTGTTTTAATACCAGCAGCAGTAGCAATTAACTATATTGGAAAGTTATTTGCGGGGATGCTCAAATTACCACTTTGGCTAGATGCCATTGGAACAGTTTTATCCGCGCTTCTTGCAGGGCCAATTGTAGGAGCCATTTGTGGCGCCATTAATAACATTATTTATGGTTTAACAATGGATCCTGTATCTTTTGTCTATGCATTATCTAGCATTGGTATTGGTTTAGCAGTTGGTATTTTTGCAAGATTAGATAAAGCAAAAAGTATTAAAGGTGTTATAGGTATGAGCGTTGTGGTGATTTTAGTGTCTGTGGTGATTTCTACACCAATTAATATGATTTATTGGGGTGGAACAACAGGTAATATTTGGGGAGACGCACTGTATGCTTGGTGTGTTGCTCAAAATATGCCAGCTTGGATTGCTTCTGCATTAGATGAATTAGTAGTAGATATTCCAGATAAATTTGCAACAGTTTTTATCAGCTACGCTATTTTCAAAGGATTACCTCAGAAGTTAGTCTTAATGTATAACAATGATACAGAAACGCAATACATAGATTAATTGAAAGATTAAGAGGGAGTTTAGCAAAGGAGTTCATCCAACTAGGCTCCCCCTTTTTTATTTTATAAGGAAAAGTCTTTAGATAGTTATATAAATCTGTTATAAGGCTTAATTAGTTCTAATAGCATCAAATGAATGAGTTATAAAAGTATAAGGAGATATATATGAAGAGTATTAGTTTATATGAGGATTTATCAACCCCTATTCATCGAATAGAACCATTAAGTAAAATACTCTATATTATAGTAGCGATATTGCTACCTGTTATTTGGAGGCAGAAAATGGTTACATTAGGATGGATAGTAGCTAGTTTGGTCATTTTAAAGCTAGGTAAGGTTTTAAAACGAACCCTGCCTTTAGTAGGATGTTCAGCTATAGTCATTCTAACGGTTATTATCATACAAGGCTTATTTAGAGCTGGAAATACGATACCTATATGGACAATAGGTCCGCTGATTTTTTATAAAGAAGGGCTTATTTTCGGACTGGGTGTAGGACTAAATGTGCTTAATCTATTATTTTCAGTATGTATTTTAATATTAACGACAAAGCCTTCTGATTTAGTAGAAGCATTGGTGAGAATTGGATTATCTCCAAGATTAGGTTATGTACTGGGTTCGGTCTTTCAGATTATACCTCAGATGAGCTCAACTATGAATACCATTACGGATGCACAACGCTCTAGAGGAATGGAGACAGAAGGAAATTTAATCATACGTATTAAAGCATTCTTTCCATTAATGGGACCAGTTGTCATGAACTCATTAATTGCAACAAGAGAAAGAGCTATTGCTCTAGAGGTACGTGGGTTTAATAGTACACAGAAAAGGACTTATATAAATGTCTATCAACCCACAAGAGCAGATCGAATGAGCAAGATTGTATTATTTGCAATATTAGGAATATCATTAGTAGGGAGGCTGTTTGTATGGCAACAATTACTGTAGAAAACTTAAAATATAAATATCCATTAAGCAAGCAGTTTGCATTAGACAATCTATCATTTAAGATTGAGCCAGGAGAATTTATTGGGATTATTGGTGAAAATGGTGCGGGTAAAAGTAGCCTGTGCCAAGTATTAGTAGGACTTATTCCTCATTTCTATAAAGGAAGCTATGGTGGAAAAGTATACATAGATGACCAAATAGTGAGTAAAAGTGATGTATCAAAGATTTGTCAAAAGGTAGGAATTGTTTTTCAAAATCCTTTTAACCAAATTACAGGTTCCAAGCTCACAGTATATGAAGAGATTGCCTTTGGATTAGAAAACATGGGTATTGAACATAGTGAGATGATAAGGCGTATTGATGAAGCTTTGGAGCTTTTGGATATTGTAAAGTATAAGGATAGAAATCCTTTTGATTTGTCTGGAGGGCAGATGCAACGTATGGCGATTGCTAGTATTATTGCTATGCAACCAGAGATCATTATTTTAGATGAACCAACATCTCAGTTAGATCCCCAAGGAAGTGAAGAGGTGTTTAAGGCGGTACAATCACTGGCTAAGAAAGGCATTACTATTGTGATGGTAGAACATAAAATGGAGAAGATTGCAGCATATAGTAATCGGGTAATGCTATTACACAAGGGAAAATTAATCGATTTTGACACACCTCAAAAGGTTTTTTCTAGGGCTGATTTAGCAGAATATGGTGTCAATGCACCAGCCTATACAGAGATTTGTAAAGCACTTCATTTACATAGTCCAGGAACCAATCTTTATCCTGTGACATTAGAAGAAACCATTCCATTATTTCAGCAAGTCCGAAAGGGGGAAAAGTAGATGGCAGAAATTAAAATCAATCAGTTAAACTTTGCATATGATGCCAATATACCTATTTTAAAAGATATTTCTCTAATCTTAGATAGTACGCCAACAGCGATTATTGGGCAAAATGGAGCAGGCAAAACAACGCTAGTTAAACTTCTTAAAGGCTTATTAACACCTTCTTCAGGTGAGATTTTATTAAATGGAAAAAATATAAAAGACTTAACGGTTGCTCAATTAGCAGCTTATATAGGGCTGGTTTTTCAAAATCCTAATGACCAAATTTTTAAAAGCACAGTCTTAGAAGAAGTTTTATTTGGCCCACTTAATATTGGGATGAGTAAAGAAAAAGCAGAAGAGAAAGCTAGGGAAGCGCTAAGATTAGTTGGATTGGAAAATCAAATAAATGAAAATCCATATGATTTAGGTTTATCTGAGCGTAAACTTATTGCGATTGCCTCTATTTTAGCTATGGATACAGAGGTTGTTATTTTAGATGAGCCAACGATTGCACAGGACTATGCTTCCAAGGAAAAAATTAAGGGGATTATTCGAAAATTATATACACAAGGGAAAATGGTATTAACAATTATTCATGACATGGATTTTGTGGCAGAGTGCTTTGAAAGGACAGTTGTTTTGGCACAAGGCAAAGTTCTTTTAGATGGACCAACAAAAGAAGTTTTTTCTAAGGAAGACAAGTTAAAAGAAGCTTATCTTGAGCTACCTCATGTAACCAAGCTTTGCAAGCAATTAGGTTATTCTGAAACGTATCTAACAATAGAAGAATTGGTAGCAGCCGAGGAACAAATTTTGGCACTAGAAAATGTATAGATTATAGCCTTTTACAAATAATATAATTGAAAAACAAGTAAAAGGAGCACATGATCATGGCATTAAATCAAAAAGAAGAATCTTTAATTAAAGACTTACAAGAACAAGAAAAACTTTGCATTCAAAAGTATACACGTTATGCAGAAATGGCACATGATGAAGAGCTTGAAAATTTATTTAATACATTAAGAGAAAATGAAATCAATCATTATGAAGCATTGCTAGCAATTAAAAATAATGATACAACTTCACCTCAAATCAAACATCTTAATGCAGCAGAATATAATCCTAAAGGATTTCATACAGCATCTTGTAACAGTAGAGCAAAAGAAGATGATGCTTACCTTTGTACAGATTCTATTGCAACAGAAAAATATATTTCAACTTCTTATAACGAAGATTTATTCCAATTTGCTTCTACAGCTGTACGTGATACTTTAAATCAAATTCAGACAGATGAACAAAATCATGCCGAAATGATTTATAAATATAAAGTAGCAAATGGTATGGCATAGAATTTAGGATAAAAACAAATAACGTGTATTTTAAAGATATGCCCTTTTTTGGATAAACAACTAAGTAACTGGTTGAATTTATAAAGTGGGCATATTTTTCTTTTTAAAAGATATTTTGAAAATAAAAAGTTTAAGTCTACATTTATTTCCAAAAAACTCTTTGTTCAATTAAAAAAATAGGAATTTAAATTTTAACTTTTTGAGTGAAGGAACTCGGTGGATAAGAGATAGATGAAAATATTTGTTTTGTTTACTATATAGTTTTAAGATATTATCTATAAAATAAATAGCAATAGTTAGGAAATCGTGCTGAGGGGGATAAAATGGTTTTACTAGTAGTAGATACACAAAAACTTATTACAAATGAAAAATTATATAGTTTTGATTACTTTGTTAGTCATGTACAAGAACTGATTGATACGGCAAGAGGAAATGGAATAGAAGTGATTTATGTGCGTCATGATGATGGTGAGGGGCATGAATTGACAAAAGGAAAGCCTGGATATGAAATCTATGAACCTTTTAAGCCGCAAGAGAGCGAGAGAATTTTTGATAAAGAAGTTAATAGTGCCTTTAAAGGAACAGGATTATTAGAATATTTAAGAAGAATAGATGAAAATGAGATTATGGTGGTAGGGCTCCAAACAGACTACTGTATGGATGCAACCATTAAGTGTGGTTTTGAACATGGCTTTCAGATGATTGTTCCAGCACATACCAATACAACAGTAGATAATAACTTTATGACAGGGGAGCAAAGTTATATCTATTATAATGAACATATGTGGCCTAGAAGATATGCACAATGTATTACTTTTGAAGAAGCCATGAGCAAGATAAGGGGGCATGTTTTAAAATAAGTTAGGCACTGCTAAATCAAATAGTAGGTTAGAAGTTAGTTAGAGGAAAAAGTACATATAAATTGAAAAAGCGTTTGGGATAAGTAAATTAGGATTAATCCCAAACGCTTTTATTGGATATAAAAGGTAGACTCTACGATTCGTAGATAGCATAACATGTGCATTTTGTTTATAATAATAGTAGCTTAAGCAAATGAACTAAGAAAGAAGGGGAGAAAGTTGGACTGCCGTAAAGTAGGTGAATTCATTCGTTCAAGGCGTACAGAAAAAAAATTAACCCAAAAGCAATTAGCCGATAGAATGAATATTAGTGATAAAACTATTAGTAAGTGGGAAAGAGGGCTAGGGTGTCCAGATGTCACTTTATTACCGGAACTTTCAAATTTGCTAGGAATTAATATAGAAGAAATTTTAAAAGGAGACTTAAAGATGAATGAAATCGTTAATGGCAATATGAGAAAGACACAGTTTTATGTTTGTAAAGAATGTGGTAATATCATCACAAGTACAGGAGAGGCAAATCTTTCTTGTTGTGGGCATAAGCTAGATGTATTAAAACCGAATAAAGCAGATAACAGCCATAAATTACAAGTAGAAACAATTGAAGATGAGTGGTATATTACAACTGAACATGAAATGACCAAACCACATCATATTGGATTTATTGCTTTCGTGACAGGAGAACGCGTCTTGCTAGTGAAACAATATCCGGAGTGGGGCATTCATTTACGACTGCCAAAGTTTGGCCATGGTTACTTATATAGTTACTGTACAGAACATGGACTAAATTATCAAATGATTTAATAGATAAAGAGCAATAAAAATAAGGCATTCTTAAACAGGTAAAGAGGAATTATTTTTAGTGTAAAAAAGTTCCATAAATTACTAGCTTAAGAATGCCTTTTATATTATTCTTATTATACGAATTAACAACTTTGACACATCTAGAATATAAAAAAGTAATCTTTATCCTTTAGAATAAAGTTCTAGAGAGTGTTTGGCAGTAATAGAGGAGAAGGATGAAAGCGATGGCTAGAAAAGGAAAAAATAAGCGATACACACAAAAGAAAAGATATAGACGCCGTATAGGCATAGGGACTATTGGCCTAGTAGGGGGAATCAGTTTATGTTATTTAGCAGTACCTACTCAGGCATATAAAAAGGATAAAACATGTGAGGCAGGCACTATAAAATTACCAATATCAACTATTTTAGTAAACGGACAATACCTGATCGACCAAAATGTAGTTGATAGGGATGAGATACTTGTTTACAAAGATGAACCTAAAGTTTATGTAGGGACAAATGAAGAAGGTCTTCAATATGGCTATGATGCCAATATTATAGCCGATAAGTTGGCACACTATGATTATAGTAATAATGGAGAAAAAATTGTTTTCCTTACATTTGATGATGGGACATCAACAACTGTGACACCAAAGATTTTGGAAATATTAAAGGCATATGATGTTAAGGCAACCTTCTTCTTGTTAGGAAGTAATATTGAGAAGGGTGGGGAACAAGCCCAGGCTTTAGTTAAACAAATTTTTGATGAAGGAAATGCAATTGCAAATCATTCATATACACATGAATATAGAATTCTTTACCCAAATAGAACCTTAAACTTAGAAAATTTTAAAGCAGATTTTGAGAAAAATGAAGACTATATTAAAGAGATTTTAGGTGTAGATTTTACAACAAGGGTCTTAAGATGTCCAGGTGGCTATATGTCTTGGGATAACATGAATCAATTAGATAGTTATCTATTAGAAAATGATAAGGTATCGATTGATTGGAATGCACTTACTAAAGATGCAGAAGGTGCAAAGAAGGATAAAGATCAGCTAGTTCAAGAAGCTAAAAATACTTCAGAAGGAAAAGAAATTGTTGTTTTATTAATGCATGATACGTATGGAAAAGAAGCAACTGCAGAGGCTTTACCTGAAATTATTGAATATTATAAAGCCAACGGTTATACTTTTAAGACTTTAATTTAAGAATGGTACCTTATTAAAAATGGATTATTTGAAAATGATAAGCTGTACTTGAAAATTAGATGATTGTTATGTATCCTAAACATAAATAGAAAGTGTAAAAAACCAATAAGCAGATAAAGATAAGCTAAGGGGGAGATAGGATGTTCTTTTGGAGAAAAAAGAAAAAATCCATAGAAGAGCAGCAGATTGAGACAAGCATTAAAGATTTGCAGTTATATCTAGAAAATAATTATAAGGATTTAGCTATTAGTTCAAGAAAAGAAGCTGTTGAATTAGTAGAACGTTACTATAGTGCAGGGAAGCTGAGTAAGGCAGCATATTTACAGTATAAGAAGACATTAGCATTTTATATCGAAGAAATGAAAAATTATAATCATCAAGAGTTTTATCATTCTTAGAAAATAAGAGAGCAAGCAAAGATTAGATTTTTGTAAGTAACGCCCAGTAGTAATGTAAACTTAGTGATATTAATAAGTTGACGATTAAATGTTTGAATATTATAATAAACTGAATAAGAGATGAATTAGGGGGAATCTTAATGCAATCAAGATATTCAGTTAAAGAGCAAATGCTAGTAGGATTATGTGCAGCACTTATTATGATTTTTGCACAGATTTCGATTCCTGTGCCTTTTAGTGTAGTACCTATTACTTTTCAAGCATTTGCTGTCATATTAGTTGCCATTATAATAGAAGATCAGTTAGCGATACGTACGTTATGTATTTATACTTTATTAGGGGGAATTGGATTACCTGTGTTTTCAGGTTTTTCAGGAGGCTTCCCAAGGATTTTTGGACCAACAGGCGGTTTTATTATTGGATTTATCCTAATGGCATTTATAATTGGATGGGCATCTAGAAAAAATAATAAGATGGTTATATGGATTGGAACATATAGTGCACTAATGCTAGATTATGTAATAGGGACAACTCAATTAGCGTTTGTAACCCATATGCCTTTTAAGGAGGCAATGGTGATAGGTGTATTACCCTTTTTGCCTAAAGATATCATTTTAGCTGCCGTAGCCATTATTGTAGCAACACGAATCAAAGGGGTTGTAAGAAAAAGAGGGCTTGGTATATGTTAAAATAGGTATGTACAAACTAGAATGATTGAATGCAAATGAGTCGTGACCATAGAGGTTATGTAAGTATATTATAAAAATGAGGTAGAGAAATAAAGGGTTTCTCTACCTCATTTTTTAATGTTTTAAATAAGTATTCCAATCTTTTTAAACGGTACGTTGATAGAGATAAGCACGACCTTGTTTGCCGATACGTTCTATTATACCAAGGTGATATAAGAGATGAAGGCAAGTTGTTGCATGAGATTGAGAAATTTTGCTCTCTTTTTGAAGGTCTTTTGTTGTAAAGTGAGTAGGAAGTGTATTGGGCAAAAAGCAGGTGAAGTCATGAGGCGTTTCAAGATGCACTTCATCTACAAGCTTTTTGGGAATACCATCATGTCTGGTGGCCCCTTTCTTTTTGGTATGATTCCAACCATTCAAAAGGCGATATTCTTCCACATCTATAAAAGTAAGGATAAAATGTAAATTGGGATGTCCTAGAAAAGACTTAATACGATAGAGTTCGGGAATAATGCCATAGATAGACCCTTTTTTAGGAGATTTACGCCTTGAGCTAATTTCTCCAGTTTCTTCATCAATCCAATTGAGCCATTTGGTGGCAGCAATAGGATAAACAATGGTTATATCGTAGAGTGGTAAAAGGGTTTCTAATTTTTTTCTCATGGTATTAAAGTGACGGCTTTGAATTTCAATAATTTTGCCATCTTTATAAATATCAGCAATAAAGCTTTCAATACGTTTTTCTTGATGAGAGACATCTGGCGCATAATAATTTTTTAGTACAGCATGAATGGTTTTTTCTTTTAAAGTACCAATGCCATTTGTTTCATTTAGAGTACCAATAACTTTAAGACAAGCAAGTTCAAAATAGGATGCTTGTATAGAATCATCCGATAGATGTGTTATTTGTTTGCTAGTTGATTGCATAATAACTCCTTAAAAATATGTAGAATAGTATAAGTATAACATGACTTATAAAAAGGATATATGGTATATATAGGGAAAAAGCTGGATAAAATCATTACTTAAATCACTTAAAAGGTGTAGAATAGACATATAAGTTAAAAAAAGGGTAAAAGTTGCCATCAAAGCGTTAGCTACTTATAATAAAAGGTAGACAATATGTGGAGAAGGTATAAGGAGCGGAAATGAATTTATATAGTTATATT
>JAGAVZ010000048.1 GCA_017941635.1 Cellulosilyticum sp. | reverse complement strand
TAAATGGTGCATGACTATTGAAGAAAATCTTAAAAACTTATTCCCAGATTCTTCTGTTGTAGCTATTCCAGCTATTGAAGAACTTGGTAGCTATACAGAAAGACAATCTCCAGTTATCGCTATCACAAGTAAATGTGAAAACCCTGGTGGCGTATTCAAATACTTATTTGAAACTATGGTAGATGGTGGTGAAGGTCAAACATTATTCAGCTATGGTGTTGAAGGCACTCACTGGGAAAAACAAGATGCTGGTTTAGTTCAACTTATGGATCCAGAAACAAAAGATACAACATTCACAACTGTTTTCATCGATCCAGTATTATGTATCTCTGATTGGACAGACAAAGATCCATTAGCTAGCAGAGATGAAAGAATTTCTACTTCTAACGAAATTTTCTTACAAAAATCTAAACTTGCTCCAGTTATCGTAAGTAATGATACAATGTCTAACTATGCTGCTACATTAAAAGATATCCGTACAGTAATCGTTTCAGAAGTTGTTACTGGTGATATGACTGTAGAAGAAGGTATGGCTAGTTACCAAGAACAAGCAGGTTCTATGGTAGATGAAATTCTTGCTTCTCTTAACTAATTAATTTAACGCTATTGAATTCACTAAAGAGACTGCCATCATGATTAATTATTGATTATATGGTAGTCTCTTTAATATTGTACAAGAAAGGACGGCGGCCAAATGGCTTCAATTCAACAAGCTTCAAAAAAATCATTAAAAGTACGTATGTATACTTATAGATGGTTTTATCTTATGATTCTTCCAGTCTTTATTTTTGTGTTCTTCTTTAATTACTTGCCTATGCTAGGTATTCGTTTTGCTTTCTACGAATATACACCATTCAAGGGCCCAAACTTTACAGGTCTTGATAACTTTGCCAAACTACTTTCTAATGAGCAATTCTGGGCAGCCTTTAGAAACACGTGGATTTTAAGTGTTGGTAAACTTCTCGTAAATACCTTTGCATCTGTACTTCTTTCTTTATTAATTAACGAAATTGCTAGCATCCATCTTAAGAAGTTCGTTCAAACCCTTGTATATCTTCCTCACTTCCTATCTTGGGTTGTAGTTGCATCTATTTTCGCAATCATTCTTTCTCCACAAAATGGTTTTGCTAACGAAATTTTCATGAAACTTGGATTAATTGAGGAACCAGTATACTTTTTAGCTAACACAAAATCTTGGAGATGGGTATACTTCTTCGTTAACGTATGGAAAGACACTGGTTGGGGTACTGTTATCTTCCTTGCTACTTTAACAGGTATTAATCCTGAACTCTATGAAGCAGCAAAAATGGATGGTGCAACTCGTATTCAACAAATGCACTATATTACATTACCTGCTTTAGCAGATACAATCGTTATCGTACTTATTCTTAACCTTGCTAAGGTTATGAACTTATTCGAATCTGTACTTGTTTTATATAACGCAAAAGTTTATGGTATTGCCGATGTACTTCAAACCTATGTATACCGTCAAACTTTAACCACTCAAGTACCAAACTTCGGTTATTCAACTGCTGTAGGTTTATTTAGATCATTAATTGGTTGTGCACTTGTACTAGGTTGTAACTGGGCTAGTAAAAAGGCTCGTGGCCGAGGAATTATATAGGGAGGGGATCATCAAATGAAAAGTAAAGTTTCTACATCTATTGCTAACAGGCAGTCAAAAGAAAAATTAGATGCTTTCTCCGTTCTTAATGGCATCTTCTTTTTATTAACTTGTATTATTATCATTATTCCACTTGTAAAAGTATTCGTAGACTCTGTTGATGCTAAAGCATCATACGGTATGAACTTATGGCCAAATAAATTTAGCCTTAGCGGTTATCAACTTATTCTTTCAACTGTTGCGTTATACAAGCCATTCTTTATTTCTTGTATCGTAACTATTGCTGGTACTTGCTTAGGATTAGTTTTAAGTACTTTAGGTGCTTATGTATTAATCCAATTCGAAATGCCTGGTCGTACATTATTTAGTTATATGTTACTATTTACTATGATTTTCCAAGCTGGTATGGTTCCAATGTACTTAAATATGAAATCTCTCGGTCTTACTAATACACTTTGGTCAATCATTTTACCAGGTTCTATTAATATCTATAACTTGATTCTGATGAGAAACTTCTTTGAAGGTATTCCTCAAAGCTTATTTGAATCAGCTGAAATTGATGGTTGTACCCCAATGGGTATCTTCCTTAAGATTGTTCTTCCTCTTTCAAAAGCAGCTCTTGCTTCTATTGGATTAATGTTTGCAGTATTCTTTTGGAATGAATATACAAACTTCACAATCTATATCAATGATTCAGATATTCAAAACTTCCAAGTTAAACTTCGCTCATTAATTCTTGATGATCAAAGTTTAGCAGCTGCTTCATCTGCTGGTGTCTTCCAAACAACAGTTAAAAACGCAGCGATTATTGTAGCTATTCTTCCACCACTTATCATCTACCCAATCTGTCAAAAATACTTCGTTACAGGTATTAATATGGGTGCTGTTAAAGAGTAAGACTTATTTCAAACATATTATTGTATTTATAATATTGTATAGTAGGAAAACTTCTCATTGTATATTGTATACTTTGTCCAGTTTTCCTTTTTATTTTGTCTATTTCATTTATAAAACACTTTTGTTTTGTCTAAAAAAATCTCTTTTTGTTATCCACTTTTTTACTTATTTCTCTTATTATGTATATTAATTGTAAAAAACTTGAATTATTTTCATATTTTTATATTTTTTATGAATAATTGTTCTGTAAACCTTAAGAAAAGTACCTTGTTAAAATCATATAAAAAAAACTATAATTTACTTGAGCATAAAAGAAATATGCACAAAACAACATGTTGAAATGCTAATCTTTTCAGTTTAATAACAAACTTTATGTTATCTAAGATTAACACCATGTATACACCAAGGAGGGTTTATTTATGAAACTTACAGGTAAAAAATTATTCAGCTTAGGTTTAGGTGGTATGCTTGCATTTAGTATGGTAGGTTGTGGTTCATCTTCAACATCTACAAATGCATCTTCAAACAACAAAGATACTAATACTACTGAAACCAAAACAGAAGCTAGTTCATCTCCTGAAGCATCTTCTGATATCGTTAAACCAGAAAAAATCACAATGATGGTTAATGGTACTTTCTGTGATGAAGCATCTGGACAAGATGCTGTTGTTGCAAAATACAAAGAGCTTACAGGTATTGATTTAGAAATCACTACTATCGATCACAACTCTTACAATGACCAACTTGCTTTAGCATTTGCTTCTGGCGATGTTGCAGATGTTGTTATCCTTAGTGCAGAATACTATGCTGCATATGCTAACCAAGGTGCTCTTGCAGATATCTCTGAGTAC
>JAGAVZ010000047.1 GCA_017941635.1 Cellulosilyticum sp. | reverse complement strand
TTTAATAAGAAAAAGAATGGTGGTATTAGAAGATTACGTCAGACGGTTGCAAGAGAAGAGAAAGAACAACATGCAAAAATGAAAGGCGAATAAAAAATCTAAGCATGCTAGAGGCTAAAAGTATGTTAGATTAAATTTGCATATGCTATAATCAATAAAAAGCTTCAGAGATGATGAAATGAATGAAAAAACCACCAAAGAAATAGCAGAACTTGCAAAGATTTTAAAGGAAAGCAACCAAATTGTGTTTTTTGGAGGTGCAGGTGTATCTACAGCAAGTGGCGTACCAGATTTTCGTAGCTCCAATGGTCTTTATAGCCAAAAGTTAAATCGAAACTTTACCCCAGAACAAGCTGTATCGCATAGCTTTTTTATGCGCTATCCAGAAGAATTTTATGCATTTTATAAGACGTATCTTGTTTATCCTAAAGCACAACCTAATGACTGTCACAAAGCCTTAGCACAGTTAGAAAGTATGGGTAAATTAAAAGCTATCGTGACACAAAATATTGATGGATTACATCAAGCTGCAGGCTCTAAAAAAGTCTATGAGTTACATGGCAGTGTACATCGAAATTATTGTATGAAATGTCATGCTTTCTATGATGCACAATATGTATTGGATGCTCTAGGGATTCCAAAATGCACTGAGTGCGGTGCAGTAGTCAAACCAGATGTAGTGCTTTATGAAGAAGGATTGGATGATGATACAGTAACAGGAGCAATTCGTGCAATAAGCCAGGCTGATACATTAATTATTGGAGGAACCTCATTAATTGTATATCCTGCAGCAGGGTTGATTAATTACTTTAGAGGAAAAAAACTTGTGCTGATTAATAAAAGTACAACTTCAGCTGACCACAAGGCAGATTTGGTAATCAATGAAGATATTGCAATGATTATGAAAAAAGCAGTTGCACAAATGGATAAGAATCTATAGTGTTGTAAGAAGGCCATAAGATATAGAAAATATAAGAGATATAGGACTAGGAGAAATAGATAGAATATCAAAAATCCTAGTCCTTATTATTTTTATTCTTTCATGATGGTGACTTGAGCAATTGGTACTTTGACCTCACCATCTTTTTGCATTTGTTTATAAATTCCCTTTGCTTTAATCTTATCATGTGCTTCAATAGAGCAAATAGATTGGCCTTGTTTGTTATAAAAATGAAATAGCATAAAACTCACTCCTTTTCTAATAGACTGATGTGTCATATAGATCAGTACTTAAGTTGCAAACATGTTTACCAACATACTATAAGAAATATCCTGAATAAAAACAAGGGCGTAGGCGTCTATAAATTTTCTGTTATAGTTGAAAGAATATTCTACAAAATGTATAATGAAAATAAACAAATGATGGGACTTAATGAATAGATAAAAAAGCCGAAATATAAGATATGGATTGTTAGAGATTTTTGATGGAATCTCACATCATAAAAATAAGGAGGTATATGATGAAAAAAGGAAAGAACTTGCTTGCACTGGTTTTATGTGTTGCAATGTGTTATGTTCCAATGCAAGCTGCAGGCTACTATAAAACAAAAAATGTTCTATATGGCGGAGTTAGGTTATATTATAATGGCACTTATCAAAATGCGACATCTCAGGCAGTATTAATTGATGGGACAACCTATCTACCAGTTCGAGCATTGGGAAATATGTTAGGTTTATCATTGGATTGGAATCAAAATACAAGTACAGTTAGTATTGCGGGTACAACAGATACATTACTAAGTGCACAGGCACAACTTAGAGCAAAAGATTATCAAATTGCAGCCTTAACTAAAGAATTAGAGCAACTTAAAAATCAAGGTGTTGTTTCAGGGGTAACATCTTATAATTATGATACGACTTCTGGTACAGATATTTTAGGTACAGAAATTACAGCAACTAGAAAAGCTTTAGACAATGAATATGGTGATTACTTTGATGACATTGATTTTGATTTCTCTTTATCATTAAGCTCAAGTAAGTTAAGATTAACCATTGAAATTGATGATAGTACAGATTATCGTGAATTTAATAAGTTAAGTCGTAGTGAAGTAAAAGAATTCCTTGAAGATGTGTGTGATGAAGTAAGAGACCGTCATGACAAAATTGCAATTACAGGAACCATTAAATATACAGGTAATAATAAAACACTGTATAGCTTTAATTACTCAAAAAGTGATGACTTATCTTACTCAACAGGTTCATCTAGCTCGAGCTCATATTACGATGATGATGACCTATTAGACATTGTAGAAGAAACAGGATATGTAAAAATTGAAGGCTATAGCAGTCGTATTGATGTAGAGAAAGCAAAAGTTAGAGTAAATGATGACAGTGAGCGCATCACCTTTACATTATATTTAGATATAGATGATAGTGATATGAAAAAAGCTTGGAATGATAATACTGGAACAAATAACGACTCGACCCTTAAAGACTATTTAAAAGAGATTGCAGAGGATTTAGAAGATGAAACAGATTATGATGATATTGAAGGTATCATAAGAGACTATGATACAGATGAGCAAATAGGTACATACGATTATGAAGATAATGAATTAGTTTTATACAAGATATAAGTGCATAAAGCGGGGGTGTTGCGAAATAATCGCAACACCCTTTTGCTATGTAAAAATTAAGCCAGGGGATAATCCCCTGGCGATGTTGTTATACTAAGTTCATGAACAACACAGTAAAACAACAAAAACAGTATACTCATCTTAAAGGGAATTATCAACTCCCCCTCCCCTTAGATTTTGAAACTTCCATAGCACCAGATGATTCTGTTCGGCTCCTAAGCCATGTACTGGAGGAATTAGATTACACAAGATTATATCAGGCCTACTCTCAAAAAGGGAGAAAACCCGGTGTCGAACCAAGCATCTTATTCAAAGTAGTTGTTTATGCGTTTATGGAAGGCATTTATTCTACACGTCATATCGAAAGATCTTGTAAGCGAGACATAAATTTTAAATGGTTACTTCAAGGGTATCCTAGCCCTGACCACTCAACGATTGCAAGATTTATCAAGGATTATCTAAGCACTTGTTTTGATGATCTTTTTAATCAGTTTATCCATTATTTAAACCATATTGAAGAAATAAATTTTGAACATCTCTTTGTTGATGGTACAAAGATTGAAGCAAATGCCAATAAATATACTTTTGTCTGGAAGAAAGCTATTCATAAAAATGAAGCAAAATTACAACTAAAAATCGAAACACTTATTAACACGCTTAATGAAAATTACCTTAGTAGCGTGAGTTTTGATAAAAATCAGCCTGCAGAATCTCTTGAAAAAGCATTAGATTTTTTAAAAGTAAAACAACAAGAATTAAATATTGTGTTTGTTCATGGGATAGGTAAACGCAAAACAGTACTTCAAAAATTAGTAGAACAAATGGAAGAATGCTTAGAACGTCAAAGAAAATATGATGTTGCTCATGATATTTTAAAAGATAGAAATAGTTATTCGAAAACAGATCCTGATGCAACATTTATGCATATGAAAGATGACCATATGCGAAATGCCCAGCTTAAACCAGGTTATAACATTCAAATAGGTGTTGAAAGTGAATACATCACAGGTGTAAATGTTTATGCTGACCGTGCTGATACAACAACACTTATACCATTCTTAGAAAATATGTATCAAGGATTAGGTGTACGTTATCAAAACATCATTGCTGATGCAGGATATGAAAGTGAAGAAAATTATATTTACCTTGAACAACAAAAACAAGAACCTTATATTAAGCCTGTCATGTATGAAAAATGGAAGAAAAAAAGTTTTAAAAAAGATATTAGTAAACGTGAAAATATGCATTACAATGCTGAGGAAGACTATTATATTTGTGCAAATAATAAACGATTACAAGCAAAAGGATTAATTCATAGGACATCTGCTAGTGGTTATCGAGCTGAAATAACTGTTTATGAATGTGAGGATTGCAGTAACTGTATCCTAAAAGAAAAATGTACACGTGCTAAAGGGAATAGAAAAATGCAAGTTTCTAAGCCTTTTATAACAAAACGTCAGCATTCCTATGAAAATATCAAAACTGAATTAGGCATACAGCTTCGTATGAACCGCTCCATTCAAGTAGAAGGGGCTTTTGGCGTTATTAAGTGGGATCATGAATTCAATCGTTTTTTAAGACGTGGTAAAAATAACGTCAAAACTGAATTTATGCTGCTTTGTTTGGCCTATAATGTAAGAAAACTACATTCAAAAATTCAATCCGAGCGGTGTAAAAATCATTTACATTCATTAAAAACAGCCTAAATTTTGGAAATACAAAACTTAGGCTTATTAGAGTATGCAAAAAATGACCTTATATACTGTACATAACTATAGATTTCCTAAATTAGGAATAAAAAGAGAGTGCCACGAAATTATTTATAATTTCGCGACACTCCCTTTTATATTTCATACTAAGTTGAATTATCAATTCGAACAATGGGTGTGAGGATAATATTCCTTTTTAGATTAAAACATATAGCTCTTGGGGAAAAGAAAAGGGGTTATAGAGCAACAATTATATAGTAGAGAAGAAAAAAGGATGAGGTCGATTGACCTCATCCTTTTTAACGAATGATTTAAAAAGCTGTTAACGGGAATCGAACCCGTGGCCTCCGCCTTACCAAGGCGACGCTCTACCGACTGAGCCATAACAGCTAATTCATATTGAATACTTTGTTATAATAGCATGTAGGATGACGTTTGTCAAGAATTACCTCGAAAAAATTTTAAGAATGTGTTGACAATAGAAAATGTCATTGAGTTGGTAAGATTAGATTTTATTTATCGCGCATATTTTATAAGAGATATAATTCGTAAACGCAACATTGTATAAAATTTTATAAATATTTTATAAATATTTGATATTTAAGGTGTTAATATGTATAATATAGGAAACTGTAGTCATGTTAATGGTTTTTTTTTAATATAAAAAGAGAACTGATCGAGAAAAAATGAGAGATGGGGGCAATAGCATGAATATGATTTATACGGTTTTTGAGTACATTTTATGTATTATCGAAATAATGATGTTACATATTTTTTGCTCACGGCTTTTGGAAAAGAAGTACGCCCAAAAAAGGTTAGTAGTTGTAAGGGTTTTAGGTTGTAGTTTACTCGTATTTTTTAAAGAGTATTTGATTGCCAATTTTGGAATAGGTATTATTTATACATTTAGTGTCATATTAATTTATGCGAACTTACAATTTAAAGGAGAATGGAAACAAAAGATTGCTTATGTAAGTATTTTCTTCTTATGTTTATTTTTATGTGATATAGTGTGTACAGAAGTTTTTTGTATCATAGATGGAGAGGTTAATATTTTACAGTTTAAAGAAATGAATATGCTAAGGTATACAATTGCCATGATTAGTAAGCTTGTTTGTTTTGGTATGGCTGTTTGTTTAAGTTCTAAGGATATTATTTTTACGAGGAAAAAAGAGCATATTCCTCAGTTGAGTATGAGCTTATTAATTGTAACAACTATTATTTCTAAGATGGGCATATATGGACTATATCTCATTAGTGGATATACAATCAATGGGGGGCAAGAGCAAAAGATTAATTTTGTGGTATGTGTCATATCGCTTAGTATATTTTTGGTAGATGTTATTGTGTATTGGGCAATTCATATAATTAATATGAATGTACAAAAAGAAAAAGAATATCAATTGATTCAGTATCAAAATGAGCTATTAATTCGTTCAACCGAAGAAAGTCAAGCAGTGGAGAATGAATGGCAACGTATTCGTCACGATTTTAATAATCATATTAGTTGCATTGATATGCTACTACAGATGAATCATGTGGAAAAGGCTAGGCATTATATTCAAAGATTGACCAAATTAAGCGAATTACAAACGAGTGATATTGGGGTAGGTCATACGGTTGCTGATGCGATTATTAATCAAAAGATGATTAAAGCAAAGCAGTATAATATTGAAATGACTGTACAAGGAGAATTTCCAACACAATTTAAGATAGAGGATATGGATTTGTGTGCCTTGCTTAGTAATAGTTTGGATAATGCGATTGAAGCAACAACTAAGGTTGAAGAATCTAATAAGCAAAGTATCAAGTTAGTTGTTGGAGAAAAAGTGGGTAATGTTTATATTACAGTGAGTAATGCCGTGGAAGCGAATATTCCTCCGGATAGTATGCTGAAAACAACTAAAAATAATAATAAACGACATGGCATTGGGATGCGTAGCATGAAGCTTGTATTAGAAAAATATAATGGTTATTTAAATTGGTCATGTGCGGATAGGATTTTTACATTAACGATGGTAATTCCGCTTTAATGTAAGATGATGTGCATATAATAGAAGGCGTAGGCCTTCTTTTTTTGCTTGGTTGTAAATTAGGAGATTAATGGATATAATAAATATTATTTATTTTGACAAAAGAGGATACTATATGAAAGAGCTAAGTGTGTTTGATATTATTGGGCCGAGTATGATTGGTCCATCTAGTTCCCATACGGCAGGGGCATTTAAGATTGCTAAGGTGGCTTATCAATTAGCACCTAAGACAATTGCAAAGGTGACTTTTGTTTTATATGAATCGTTTGCAAAGTATTATAGGAAGTGTGGGACAGACCGTGCACTGGTAGCGGGGTTATTAGGCATGGATGAAGAGGATGAGAGAATGAAGGATGCTTTATCTTATGCAAAGGAAAAGGGGCTTTCTTATATTTTTGAGATAAGAGAGGATGTGAATACCAAACATCCTAATACTGTAGAGATTATTATAGAAGATCCAAGAGGAAATACGATTAGTATAACAGGTGCGTCAATAGGTGAGGGAACTATTTGTATTGAAAAATTAAATGGAATTGAAATAGATTTTAATGAGGCGTACAATACATTATTAGTGCGTCATAAGGATCATCCAGGATTGGTGGCACATATTACAAATTGTCTGGGAAATTGGCAGGTTAATATTGCTTATATGCGTGTTTATAGAGAAAGCAAGGGTAGCATGGCATCTACGATTATTGAGGTAGATCATCCAATCAGTATGCAGGCTTTGGAGGCAATATCAAATCATGTGGATGTACAATATGCAAGAATGATGAACTAAAGAGGAAATAAGATGAATTTTATAAATAGCAAAGAACTACTAGATTTATGTCACCAAAAGAGCTGGATGATTTCAGAAGTGATGATGGAGAGAGAAAGTCAGCACTTTCAGTGTACTAGAGAAGAAATGAAAAAGCGCATGGCACATATTTATGACACGATGAAACATGCAGCAGAACGTGCCCTAAAGGAAAATTTGGTTTCTGTAGATGGACACGCTATGGGAGAAAGTAAGCAACTTTTTATCCGTGCAGCTCAACATTCGGTATGTGGAGGAATGATGAGTAAGGCTATAAGTTATGCGGTTGGTATTTTAGAGGTAAATCGTGCAATGGGACTTACTGTGGCCACACCTACAAATGGTTCATCAGGTGTGATTGCCGGGGTGCTACTTAGTATGCAGGAGCATTTTGAACTAAGTGATGAAAAGATGATACAAGCGTTGTTTCATGCAGGCGCAATAGGTTATCTGATAACACGTAGTGGCATTGCATTGGATGGAGAAGAGACATGCAAATTAGAGATTGGCGTGGCATCAGCTATGGCTGCATCCGCAGTATGTGAGTTGATGGGAGCTGCGCCAGAAACTTCATTACAGGCGGCAACAATTGCTCTTACAAATTACTTAGGGACGATTGGTGACTTGGAGATGGATGAGGTAAAAATACCTTGTTCTAAATCGAATGCAATTGGTGTTTCTAAGGCATTAGTGAGTGCAGAAATGGCACTATGCGGGATAGGGTATGCATTATCCTTTGATCAAGCATTAGAAAAGCTCCATTTTGCAGTAAGCAATAGGCGAATGGAAGTTTAAGTGGCGTGGGATTATTCCCAAAAGGACTAAAACTTAATATGATATAAGAGAGCATAAGAAAAAATGGAGGAAAGTTTATGTTAGATATTGCAATTATTGGGGCAGGACCAGCAGGTTTATCAGCTGCCATTACAGGTGTTATTCGTAATAAAAAAGTAAAAGTATTTGGTAATCCTATGACTACCAGTTATATTTATAAAGCAGAATGTGTAGATAATTATATTGGGATGCCTGGTGTGACAGGTAAAGAAATGATGGAAACATTTACAAATCATGCGAAGGAAATGGAGGTGGAAATTCAGCAGGCGAAGGTAATTGAAATTTTCCCAATGGGTCAAAGCTATATGTTAAATGTAGAAAATGAATTTATAGAGGCAAAAACAGTTATCCTTGCAAATGGCATTACAAAAACAGCTGTATTGCCAGGAGAAAATGAATTTTTAGGACGTGGTGTAAGCTACTGTGCAACATGTGATGGTCCACTTTATAGAGGGAAAGCAGTTGTTGTAATTGGAGATAGCGCCCATGCAGAAGAAGATGCAAACTATTTGGCAGAAGTATGTGAACAAGTTTATTATGTACCACTTTATAAAGAAATAGAGCATTTAGATGAACGCATTGAAATAATCCGTCAAAAACCAAAACAGATTATTGGGGAAACAGTCGTAGCAGGTTTGGAGCTTGCAGAAAGTACTTTAGAAGTAAGTGGTGTATTCATTATTAAAGAAAGCATTCCAAATTCAAAATTATTAGCAGGATTAGAAACAGATGGCTCAGCTATTAGAGTTAATCGTATGATGGAAACGAATTTACCAGGCGTCTATGCAGCAGGAGATTGTACAGGAAAACCTTTCCAAGTGGCGAAGGCAGTTGGCGAAGGCAATACTGCCGTTCTTCAAGCTGTATCCTATTTAAATGCTTTAAATCGTGCTGAGAAAAATAAATAAAACCAAAAAGCTAGTCTTAATTTTTTGAGGCTGGCTTTTATTTTTTTGTTCTAAATTACTTTTCTTGTCCATACATTTAAGGTAGGAGGTGGTTGGGTGGTGGAAAAGCTATTACTCATTGGAACGTGTTTGGCAACACTAGTGGTGATTGGGTATACCAGTAAAGCATTAGGAAATGTGGATGATGCATTTGTAAAAATAATAGGTAATCTGTTATTAGGGTTTACCAGTTTAAGATATATAACATTGGTGATTTATGGCTTTGTTTATGATTTATCCTTATTAAATAGTGTGCGTTATTTTTATTATGCAAGTAGTATCGGTGTCACAATGCTTACAGCACTTGCTGTTTGGAATGTGATTCCCTTTTTGAAAGAACGTATTGCACCCATTTCTTATTTGGCTTGTTTTTTACCATGGATTCTTTTTTATCTTTATGTCATTATTAAGCAGCCTACGCAAATTGTTGAAAATGCATTATTTGGTTATGAGCTTATGTTAATACCACCATTTAATCGTTATTTAAGTATTGTGCAGGGAAGTTTTATTGGTATAATCGTTCTTTTATGTATCATTGGAATCATTGGTTATAAGCATTTACAAATTAGGATAGAACTTTTTATCATTATATTAGCGCAGCTTTTGCTTGTGATAGATGGAGTAAGTATTTCAAAGGCGATGCATCATTTCTTTAGATTGTTTACGGTTACAGAAGCTTTTGCATTATGGACAGTTTATTATGCATTTTTTTATACTTTAAAAACTATTAAAAGGCCAATAAAAAACGCTTCTTAGTGATAAGAAGCGTTTTTTATTTATGAATTAAATCAATGTTTCATATTTTTTGATGAGACAAATCCCGACAACGTCTGGACCTGTGTAAACACCGATTGTCGTTCCAATAAAGCAGAAGTC
Organism: Cellulosilyticum sp.; assembly: GCA_017941635.1. Classification (GTDB taxonomy): domain Bacteria; phylum Bacillota; class Clostridia; order Lachnospirales; family Cellulosilyticaceae; genus Cellulosilyticum. The sequence continues at coordinate 3,328 of JAGAVZ010000047.1, read as the reverse complement.
TTCCATAACAGGGACATTAAGCTGTGCTTTAAGACCGTCCTTGATAACTTCAGCATATTCTATATTATCAGCGTGTGCCACCAAGTAGTGATAATCATTGACATCATCGCCTACATAATCTTTAGCAATGTCTAGAATCTTAGCAAGTGCTTTTTTAGTACCGCGTACTTTTCCATTAGGGAAAAGTAATCCATCTTGTAAATAAATAATCGGTTTAACATTAAGCATTGTACCAAGTAGAGCAGATGCTTTACCAATACGCCCACCGTGTTCTAAGTAATCTAGTGTTTCTACAAAGAAGAAGATACGTGCTGTATCACGTAATTTAGGAATCGTTTGAATGATTGTATCAAAATCAACACCAGCTTGAATCATACGACCGATTTCTAGTACAAGAACACCTTCACCACCTGTTGCATTTAAAGAATTTATAATTTCAATTTGCGCATTAGGATAATTTTCTAAAATAAGTTCACGAGCGTTTAAAGCAGCATTATGAGAGCCGCTGAAGTGACTAGATAAAGTCACACAAATCACGCTTTTACCAGCCTCAATATGAGGTCTAAAATGTTCATAATAATCATTGATAGATGGTAAAGAAGTTTTTGGGAAAATCTTCTCTGATCTTAATCTGTTGTAAAAATCTGCAATAGATAATTCTACGATTTCCTTATAGTAGTGCTCACTATCAAAAGAAACATAATAAGGAATGAGTTCAACATGATATTTTTCTAAGCAACTTGCAGGAAGATCGCATGAGCTATCACTTAAAAGTACGATTTCTGACACAATTTCACCTCCTTAATTCAAATAATCTCTATCAATTTTAATATGAATAATAGGGGTGTGTCAAATCAATCTTACTATGTATGGAAAAAATTGAGAAAATAGGCATGACAAGTGGAAAAAGTGCATATACTTAGTTTAGGGTAACGTGAGTGGAGGACAATATGCTATCTTCTAGCCTAGAAAAGTATTTGATTTGCCTTTATAACAATCTAGAGCAGCATAGTGAGTTCAAAATCAGTGAATTAGCCAAAGAAATGAATCAACCTTTGCAAAAGACGATTCAAGCTCTGCAACGTATGCATTATCAGAAACAAATTATTTATTCTACTTATCAGCCTCTTAGAATGACGGAACAGGGAAAGAAGATGGCAGAATATTTGATTGCACGTGATGCATTGATTGATGAATTTTTAAAGTTGATGCATATTGAGGAGAATGCAGAAGCAGAGAAAGAAGCCATGGCACAATATCTTTCCCATGATAGTTTAATGAAGATTGAGCGGTTTGTATTATTTAATAGACAGTATCCGGAAATCGCAGAGCGTTTTGAATTAATATTAACACTTGATATAGAAGAGTCTTTATTGCCGCCCTTGCCAACCAGTGAAAAATAAAAAACAACTATCGCACATATACTAAACCTTGGGCTTGTTTCCTTATGATATGAGGGAGATGGGATAGGGGGGTGCGATAGTTTTTTTGTGTTTTTACTTTAATATTTCGAGAAAAAGAGAGAAAAAACGTGTGATTATAGAAGAAAGTATGTTAAAATGATTTAAAACATCAAATCAAGAAAATCATCCAAAATAAAAACAGAGGAAGAATTATGAAGACGACAGATAATAAACAAAGCCTGATGAAAGGGGCTATGATTTTAAGTATTGGTGTATTGGCCAGTAGAATTATCGGAATGCTTTATCGTATTCCCATTCGTAATATTTTAGGAGATGAAGGACAGTCTATTTATGGTGTAGCATATGGGATTTATGTTGTTATTTTAACGTTAACAGCAATGGCGATTCCAGGTGCTTTATCTAAATTGATTGCTGAAAGACGTGCGGCCGGTGCATATAAAGAAGCACAACGTGTTTTCCATTTAGCAATGCTGTATTCGATTGGATTTGCGCTTGTTATGGCAGCTGGTCTATGGTTAGGAGCAGATTTTATTTCAGATAATTTCTTCCAATCACAGGATGTGGCACTACCTATTCGTGCACTAGCACCAACAGTAGTAATTGCGACAAGTTTAGGTGTATTTCGTGGTTATTTCCAAGGAAGAGGTGATATGACACCTACTGCATCATCTCAAGTCATTGAGCAAATTGTCAATGTTATTTTTAGTGTCATTCTAGCAGCATATTTTATGAATATTACAGCTGGAAATCTTGTATGGGGGGCAACAGGAAGTGCACTTGGTACAGGCGCGGGAGCTATTGCAGGATTTGTGGTACTTATTTTCTTATTCTTTAAGAAACGTCCACAAGCACGTGAAGAGTTAGTTCATAGTACAGAGTATGATTATCAATCTAGTTTTACAATTTTAAAACAAATTTTGAGTATGATGATTCCGGTTATCGTAAGTGCATCTATTTTTTCTATTATGACATCTATTGATCAATCTATGATTTCAAATATTTTGCCACAAAATATTGAGTATCTTAGAAATCATCAGATGTTAAACATGGTGCCTGTTTTAGATGCTGAGATTTATTCAACTCAAAGTATTGTAAGTCAATTAAGTGGACAACTTTCATTCCAATATATGACATTTATGAATATTCCGGTAAGCTTAATCTTACAATTGGGACTTGCTAGTGTACCAGCTATTGCAGCGGGTATGGCAGCAGGCGCAATTAATGATGTGAAACAAAAAACAAAAATGATTTTTAAAGTAGGGATGCTTATTGCAGCACCATCTGCCATTGGATTTTTAGTATTTGCACATCCGATTTTAACACTTGTTGTTGGCGATAGTAGTGGGGCAGAACTTTTATCATCAGGAGCAATTGGAATTTTAGCAATTGCCATTGCTCAGCTCAGTGCAGGAATTTTACAAGGGATGACAAAACAAAATATCCCAACTATTAATGCGCTTATTGCTTGTGCGATTAAAGTAGGCATCAACTTAGTAGCATTGCGTTTCCCAACGCTTAATATTTATGGGTTTGTACATAGTACAACAATTTGTTATGTCATTTATGCCATCTTAAATATGTACTATTTACAAAAATATCTCAAGATGAAAATGAGCTGGAATGATATTTTGATTCGTCCAACTGTGTGTGCAGCTGTTATGGGGATTGTAAGTTTTGCAGTCTATCTAGGATTATTATGGATTGGCTTATCTGTAAAATTAGCGATTGTTCTTGTAATGCCATTAGCTGCGGTCATTTACTTTGCAGTAGGTGTGGGTTCACGTACCATTACAAAAGGAGATCTTGCATCTATTCCAGGTGGACGTAAGCTCATTAAACTTCTAAAACTTTCATAAAAAATGATTCTTCCTGTATAGAAAAATAAAAATTCAGACATAATCTAT
>JAGAVZ010000046.1 GCA_017941635.1 Cellulosilyticum sp. | reverse complement strand
TTATCGTAACTTTAATCGATTTAGAAATCGTATTCTGCATATGGACTATGCCAAAATTAGGTAGACGAAGTTTTCACTTCTTCTACCTACCATAAATTTCTTGTATAACTTAGGATACCCCAACTATTGACGTAGAGCCAAAATGTTCACCTATATTGGACCTTTTTTATCCATTACAGATGAACATTCTTATTTTCATTCGTTTTTATCCCTTAGAAAATGTGCTAATTATTACCATTGCAACTTCTATGTTATTGTTGTTCCTTTTTCTCTCTTTCAATTCTTGCTTCATTGATTTGATATGCAAGCGTCATCAGAGAGTGTGAAAGATGTACATTTTCAATTTGAACTGTTTCAGGTAAATATAAATCAACAGGCGAGAAGTTCCAAAGTCCTTTAATACCCCATTTTGCTAAGTTCTCCGCTGTTTCTTTTACTTTTGTTTTTGGCATTGTAAGAATAGCAATTTCTACTTCATTTTCTTTTACAAACTGCTCCATACGGTCGATATCCATTACTTCTACCCCATGAATACTCATCCCTATAAGCTTTGGATTCACATCAAATAATCCAACAAGCTTGAAACCTCTTTTACTGAAAGAATTAGAGTTAGCAATCGCTTGACCTAAGTTACCTACACCTACAATAATCATTTTATAGTTTTGATGTAAGCCTAAGATTTTACCAATTTCTTCATATAAGTATTCTACATTATATCCATATCCCTGTTGACCAAACCCACCGAAGTTGTTAAGATCTTGACGAATTTGTGAGGCTGTGACATTCATTTTCTCACTTAATTCCCGAGATGATATTTTGGTAACGCCTTTATTAAGTAACTCACCTAGGTATCTATAATATCGTGGTAATCTTCTGACAACTGCCATCGAAATTTTTCTATCTTCTGTCACCTTACCGTCTCCTTATCCATCTAAAATATTAATTTCAGTATAGCATTCCTGTTTTTTTTTTGTCAATATCGTATCTTGTCCTATTCCTTTTAATTTAAACACTTTTTTGATAAAATAGAAGTATTGTTTTAAGGAGGATCACTTATGATTATTTCATGTAACAATATAAAGAAAACATTTGTCGACAAAGAAGTGCTAAAAAATATCTCTTTTCACATTGAAGATTATGAGAAAGTTGCTTTAATCGGTAACAATGGCGCGGGTAAAACAACTTTATTTAAAATTTTAACCAAAGAAATGTATCCTGATGATGGAATCATTACTTTTAGTAAAGATTGCCAGATTGGTTATCTCAAACAAAACATGGACCTTTCTTCTGACCGCACGGTCTATGATGAGCTTGTCAGTGTATTTGACGAAGTAATCGCATTAGAAGAAAAGCTTCATGAAATGGAAAATGAAATTGCCAAAACTTCATCTTTAGACCTGATTCATGCCTATGATAAAATGCGTGGCGAGTTTGAAGACCGTAAAGGTTATGAATACAAAAGTCTTGTAAAAGGTGTTCTAAAAGGATTAGGTTTTGATGAAAGCGTTTACGAAAAACCTGTTTCTATTCTTTCTGGGGGACAAAAAAACCGTGTGGCTCTTGGTAAGTTACTTTTACAAGAACCTACCTTATTACTTCTAGATGAGCCGACCAACCACTTGGATATCGAAGCCATTGAATGGTTAGAAGGTTTCCTTAGAAATTATAAGGGTGCTGTGCTTATCATTTCCCATGACCGTTACTTCTTAGATAAGATTGTAACCAAAGTTGTCCATGTGGAATTTGGTCGTAGCTTTGTCTATAACGGTAACTATAGCGATTATATGCTAAAAAGCGAAAAAGAATACGAAATCGCTATGAAACATTTTGAAAAACAACAAAAAGAAATTGCTCATCAACAAGCAGTTATTTCGAAACTTAAGCAGTTTAACCGTGAAAAATCTATTAAACGTGCAAGAAGCCGTGAGAAAGCATTAGAGAAAATTGAAGTCATGGATTTACCAATGATTGATAATAAACCAATGCAGCTTACACTTACGCCGCGTATTACAAGTGGGAATGATGTACTCTTTACAGACCACCTAGGCAAAAGCTTTGATGATGCTGTGCTTTTTGAAAATATGAATCTTTCTATAAAAAAAGGGGATAAAGTAGCACTAGTAGGGCCTAATGGTGTAGGAAAAACCACTGTTTTCCGTATGCTTCTTGGTAAAACAGAGCCTACAACAGGTTCCTATAGATTAGGAAGCAATGTTATGATTGGTTACTATGACCAAGAGCATTCTACACTAGATACAAGTAATACCATTATGGAAGAAATTCAATCCGCTTTCCCAGAGCTTAAAAATGGAGAAATTCGTAACGTATTAGCAGCATTTCTTTTCACTGGAGAAGATGTCTTCAAGCCAATTAGTACCCTTAGCGGTGGTGAAAGAGGTCGTGTGGCACTGGCGAAAATCATGCTTTCTAAAGCAAACTTCCTCATCCTAGATGAGCCGACAAACCACTTAGATATTCTTTCTAAAGAAATCCTAGAAAGTGCTATTTTAAATTATGAAGGTACTGTTCTTTATGTATCCCATGACCGTTACTTCATCAATCAAACAGCAAGCAAGATTGTAGAAATGTCTAGCACTGGTACAAAGGAATACTTAGGTGACTATGACTACTATACAGAAAAGAAAAAAGAATTAACGGCTATATCAGCTTCAACTTCTGATTCTAGTGCATCAAAACATCTTTCTGCGATGTCAAATACTTCATCGATTGCATCTACATCTGAGCCTGCTTCTTCTGCTAAGTTAGACCGTCAAAAACAAAAAGAAGAACAAGCCAGAGTACGTCGTATTCAAAATCAACTAACTAAAGTTGAAGAAGCCATTAGCGAAGCGGAAGACCGGGTGAGCTATATTGATGAACAACTTTGCCTTGAAGAAGTTTACAGTGACTTTGAAAAAAGTAAGGACTTCTTACAAGAGAAAGAAAATTTATCAGAACAAATTGCTTCATTATACGACGAATGGGAAACACTTAGCGAACAATTATAGGCTATAAAAATAAAGGCTAATGCCTAATTTATCTAAAAGATTAATTAGGCATTAGCCCCATTTTGTACTACTACATTCCTCTTTTATATCTCCTAGTCGTTCATAAGTTGCTTCGCAATTCTCGTTGCTGACTCTACCATTTTAGGACAAAACTCCATAAATAAATTCTTTTTATTAGTAGTTTCCTTGTTTCTAGCTTAGATATATCACCTTTCCCCAGTTTAAATATCCAATCTTAACTGTGTATATCCCTTCTGCTCATAAGTATGCATATAGCGAAAAATCTCATGTGTATTACTTTCTATATGATACACCTTACACAACGCTTTAAAATGTTGCATCAATTCTTTATTATAAGGACTATTTACTTCATAGGCATTGCCATATCGTTTGATATACTCCTCTTTTAGGCCTGAAAAATGTTCATCTAACTTTTGATAAAAATACTCTCTATTTCCTTCTCTTAAAGTCAGTCCAAAGCCAAAGCATAAAATGCCATATACCTTTGCTTCATTGCAGTACGCCATAATGCCTTCTAGATTCTCTTTGGTATCATTAATAAAAGGTAAAATTGGGTCTAACCAAACTACTGTAGGAATCCCTGCATCCCTCATAATTTTTAAAATCTCTACACGCCTTTTAGTTGTTGCCACATTAGGTTCTATAATTTTGCACAGATTTTCGTCGTAAGTCGTAAGTGTCATCTGTACCACACATTTTGCCTTTTGATTAATTTCCTTTAATAGATCTATATCCCTTAAAATCAAGTCCGATTTCGTTTGGATAGCTACCCCATAACCATATTTTTCTATAAGTTCTAGACACCTTCTCATATGCCCATACCTGTGTTCTAGTGGAATATACGGGTCTGACATAGCACCTGTCCCAATCATACATGGATTACGTTTGCTTTTTAGAGCCTTTTCCAATAATAAAATGGCATTGGCTTTCACTTCTATATCTTCAAAAGCATGTCTCATCTGATAACACGTGCTTCTTGCATCACAGTAAATACAACCATGTTGACACCCTCTATAAAGATTCATCCCATTTTTAGGTGATAAAATCCCTTTTACCTCTACTTCATGATATTTTATATCTTGAAATTGCATACTACCTCATCGCTCCTGTCTATCTTATTTGATACTATCTGCTATTATAGCCATCATAATTAGACATCCTCTGTCTTATTATAAAAGAAAATTTATTAGACGCTCTCATCATTTTATATCTTAAATCAAAATCTCAACATCTTACTACACTAATACACTCAAACTTTGATTACGTAAAGCATTCTTTTTATAGTAAAAACGAACTGGGTATATTATTTTATTCTACTGACAAACTAATTTATAGTGTTTTTATTACTCTTATTTATAACTTCTCTTAGAAAGGAGTCATCATGTTTAAACCAAAACGTGTCATTTTTGAAAAGGGTGCTAGAGACTATCCTCTTGGCCAAACTTTATATAAACAATTTATCCAGGATCCTAATATAGAAATTTTTGAAGCCGCTACCAATCGTGTAAAATCCAATATTCCAGGTAAGGATTTACATGATATGTATCGCCACGGTAAACAAACTCTAGTGGTCGGTATCAAAAAAAGTTTAAAGTTTCAAAGCTGTAAACCATCTGCACACTATCAACTCCCTCTCGTAAGTGGCTGTATGGGGCAATGTGAGTATTGTTATCTTAATACACAATTAGGTGATAAACCGTTTGTACGTGTGCATGTTAATATTGATGAAATCTTAGGACAAGCACAAAAATATGCTGATGAACGTGCGCCTCATATTACGATTTTTGAAGGTGCTGCCACTTCTGATCCACTACCTGTAGAGCCTTATACCCACTCGTTAGCGACTTGTATTGAATACTTTGGAGCAAGAGAAAATACACGTTTTCGCTTTGTGAGTAAATATAATGATGTGGATAGCTTATTAGGTCTTAATCATAATGGGCATACTGAAATTCGCTTTTCTCTTAATACTCCTCGCATTATTAATACTTATGAGCATGCCACGGCTTCTAGCAAATTGCGTATTGAAGCAAGTAGCAAACTTTCTCATAGTGGCTATCCTGTGGGTTTTATTATTGCCCCTGTCTTTATGTATCCTGATTGGAAGGAAGAATATCATGAACTTCTTGTCTCATTGAAGCAAGAACTCCCTGATAAACCTCCTTATCCTATTATTTTTGAGGTCATTTCACATCGCTATACCCTTCGTGCCAAAGATCGTATCAATCAAATCTTTCCTGAAACCACGCTCCCTATGAACGAGGAGGATAGAAGCTTTAAATATGGTCAATTTGGCTATGGCAAGTATGTCTACCCAAAAGAAAATCTTGCTGAAATGAAAGCATTTTTTACTAAGGAATTTGAGGATTTATTCCCATATAAAGATGTGAAGTACATCATTTAGTGATCCTTACTCTATTGCGCTCTATTTTACTCCTTGCTAGAATAAATTATTGTTTTCTAACTTTGTCAGTTCTATTGCTGTATTTGCTGCCCATCTAGGTTATGCGGTAGGCATAGCTCCTGAATATTTAGCTTGTATGATTGTCGCAAAATTATGTAGTGGCTTTTTAGACATCATTTTAGCATTATTCTTTACAAGAACCCACTCTACTTTATCGTAGATTAAAACTAAAAACCGCTAATGAAGCTTTTAGTTTCATTAGCGGTTTTTCATATTGGAATTTCAATACGCTTTGC